>JBBWWE010000252.1:0-9279 GCA_050256595.1 Planctomycetota bacterium | reverse complement strand
GAACTTCAGAGAAATCATTTTGATCGAGTGGGGCATTTCATGCAGGGGCTGACACCCGCACTGGTGGTTGTTGAATGGCTGACTCGCCGAACTGAATTGACAAGCATCAGAATTATTTCTACAGCTGCAATCAGCGCAGGTCTGGCCTTCAGTGCTCTCTATGAAGTTCTGGAGTGGCTGTGGGTGATCTTGTTTTATCCCGATTCTGGACCCGAATGGCTTGGCATGCAGGGAGATCCATGGGATGCGCAAGCGGATATGTTCATGGCTCTGTGTGGTGCACTTCTTGCCGTCAGTTTGCTTTCAGGTTTCCATCGCCGTTCGATAAAAGCCCTGGAGGGGCGAGAAGCAAGTTCGGAAGAAGCCTGATGGTGTAGTTGCGATACAGAAAAGGGGCCGAGGTGGAAAACACCTCGGCCCCTTTTACGTTCTGCGTATACAGTTCGCCTGGATCAGAAAGCGCGTCGCTCTGCCTGGCGCTGAATCTTCTCGGTGTACTTGTCTCGCAACTGGGTATGGCGACTGGTTAGATCGATAGAGCGGCCATCGATCCACATCGCCTCCACCTGGGTGGGTATCTCCAGCGGATCTCCGTTGGTGAGGATCATCGTCGCGGATTTTCCGCGCGTGAGCGAACCGTACCGATCGGCAACACCAAAGATGCGTGCCGGGGCCAGGGTGATGGCCTCGAGCGCCTTGTCTGCTCCGAGTCCGAAAGCTGCTGCGGTCGCGGCGTGGTAGGGCAGGTTACGGACATTCGAGGTGTCGAAAGAACCGATGCAGAACTCGACACCCGCTCGTGCAAGAGCCGCGGGAGCGGTGAAGGGTTCGTCGTAGGCAGAATCACGTTTGGACGGCAGACGATGAACAGGACCGTAAACGACCGGCACATTGCGCTCGGCGAGGAATTCAGCAACCTGTGTTGCATCTCGACCCCCGACGATCACCGGTCGCAATTCGGCACCGAGTGCCCATTCGACGGCCGCTCTGATCTCGCGAGCGCCTTGGGCGTGGATGAACACGGGCGATGTGCCCTCGACCGCGGCTCGTAATCCTTCGAGTCGCAGATCGGGTGCGTTTCCATCGGAGATCTTCCTGCCGGCGGGTCGGTTCTTGCAGTAAATTTTCGCTTGCTCGAACAGCTCGCGAATTTCATCCACGCGTGAACTCCTGGCTGCGTCTCGTGGGTTGTCCTCGGCGCGCGGCTCTACGGCAGGGATTCCTGCATGATCGTGAGAATGACCGTGGGCGTGTGCATCGTCGTCCTCGAAGAAGCGACGACGGCCTCCCAGCGATGGCCACTGAACCTCTATGCCGAGGTTCTGGACGACTGCCAGATCTTCCCAGGACCAACCATCAAGACGCAACAGCGCCGACTGTCCGGAGATCAAACCACCACTAGGGCGCGTCACTGCCAGCGCGATGCCATTGGCACGCGCTACGGGAATGTGTTCGCTATCCGGGTTCACCGAACTAGCAGCGCGGGCATTCGGGTTGAGATTACCACCTTCGCGCTGGTCATCCGTGGCACGAATTGAACTGATTTCGATGAGGCCCATACTGGTCGCAGACGCGATGAGTCCGGGGTATACGTGTTTTCCGGTCGCCTCGATCACCTCGCAACCCACCGGGATCTGAACCCGGAAGCCGATGTGAGTGATCTTTCCGCGGTCGAAGATGATGGTGCCATCTTCGATGGGTCCACGATCTATCGGATGGATGGTGGCACCAACGATGGCGATTGGACCTGATTGCTCCGGAGCCGGAATCGGATCGGACGAGGATGCCATCGAGGATACGGTGGCGATGCTCAGTAGCGTCAAAACAAAGATGTAGGTTTTGTTACGGTTGGAGAAGTTCATCGTCCTCCCTCCTCTTCGCTCTCTTCGTTTCTGGGCCCACGGGCACCCGGAAGCTGGGAATCGAGAATGATCGAGATCAGCGATTCGCGCCGTTCCTTGTCGCGCTGACGCATCGCCAGGTCTTCATTGCGATCAAAGAAGCGCTGCCCGTCGATCCAGGTTTGAAGACACAGGCTGTATCCAGAAAGCGGGTCCCCGGACCAGATGGCGAAATCACCATCCTTGCCAGGTTCCAGCGATCCGATCCTGTCATCGAGTCGCAACTGGTATGCAGGATTCAAGGTGACGAACTTCAACGCTTCTTCCGGTGGAACGTCGCCGTACTTGACAGCCTTGGCCGCCTCCAGGTTGAGGCGACGGGCCAGTTCGCTGGAATCGGAGTTGAAGGAAACGTTGACCCCGGCTTTTCTCATCAAAGCGCCGTTATAGGGGATCGCGTCGTAGACCTCGAACTTGTAGGCCCACCAGTCGCTGAAAGTCGAGCCGGACACCCCATGATTGGCCATCTCGGTAGCGACCTTGTAGCCCTCGAGGATGTGCTGGAAGGTTCCGATGGTGAAATCGAAATCCTCGGCGACCCTCATCAGCATGAGGATCTCGTCCTGGCGGTATGAGTGACAGTGTACCAGTCGAATGCCTTCTAGAATCTCGACCAGAGCGTCGAGTTCGAGGTCCCTTCTCGGCGGTAGCATTGTCGAACGATCAGCGTTCTCCCAACGATTCCACAGATCCTTGTACTGGTTTGCCGCATGGAAGGCATCTCGGATGATCTGCTCGACTCCCATACGGGTTTGCGGGTATCGCGCTTCCGATTCCCCGCCCCGGTTTGATCTCTTGACGTTCTCGCCGAGGGCGAACTTGATCATCGGGGGTGCATTTTCGATCTTCATCTGTTCGGGGGTAAATCCCCAGCGCCACTTGACGATGGCGCTCTGTCCTCCGATGGGATTGGCGCTGCCGTGCAGCAGTTGTGCGGCGGTGACACCTCCAGCGAGTTGTCGGTAGATGTTGATGTCCTCGCTGTCGACCGAGTCGCCGATTCGTACTTCTGCCGTTACCGCCTGGGTTCCCTCATTGACACCTCCACGGATGGCAGTGTGAGAGTGAGGATCGATCAGTCCTGGTGTGACATGAAGGCCGGCACCATCGATGACGTGAGTGCCCTTGGTGGCGGTGAGATTTTGGCCCACTTCCACGACCTTTCCTCCCATCACCAGCAGGTCTGCCTCCTCGAAGATGCCTTCAGGGCCACAGGTCCAGATTGTTGCACCCTGGACCAGCACCGCTGGTGGCGAGAAGGGTGCGGAGATCGATCCGAAAGCGCCAAACGGTCGAGGGATCTCGCGGTCGATGAAACCCTCGAACTTATCGGCATCGATGCTGCTGTTTCTACCTCCACCACCACCGCCACGCCTGCCGGCAAAAGCCGCGGCGCGGTTGCCGCGGCCGCCGGGAGCGCCAGGTCTATTGGCTCCACGCCAGCCACCACCTCCACGTCTGGCGCTTCGGGGCGGCGCGTCGTCCTCTGCCGCCTCATCGGCCTGATCATCCGTATCCGTTTCTGCCGCGTTCTCGGGGACATCACCGGTGCGGATGGCGATGAAGGGGGCTGCTGCAAGAGAGGGACTGGTGACGGTTCCACGAATCTGGCCGTCGACTCCGAGAGTACCTCCGAAGCGAACAAAGCCGGTCTCTCCGAATGGTTCACCGGGAAGGGTGATGCCAATCTCGTCGCCCTGGCGGTTAAAACGGCTACGTCCAATGGTTTCATCGTTGAAGTTGACGGTCATTCGCGGTGATTTTTCCGATCCGGAAAGAACCACGCCGATCTCAATCGGCTGGTCCGTCTGATCGAAGGTCAACTGCCAGGAGCCGCGAATATCGTTGTCGGGGTCGGGGCGATTTTGATGACGAACCCCATCAATCCAGACCTCGACGCAACTCTTGCCCTTCTCGAAGGGCGATCCATCGAAGACAGCCAGCATGGCGGTCTTGCCGGAAGCGATGCGACCGAATCGATCCTCGATACCGATCAGTCGTGCCGGCTCGGTGGTGACTGCTGCCAGTGCGAAGTCGGCGGGCAGGCCACGCTCGATGGCATTTTGAACATTGCTGGCAAACGAGGCCGGAGAATCCAGGCCCTGAGTTGTGAAGGTAAATGGAACTCCCGCTCTGCGCAGGCGCTCCGGATTTTCTGGTGCGTGGGCCCACTTCTCGAGAGTTCCCAGTGTGACCCCTGCATCTCCTGAAGCCCCATCGACTGTCGGAGTCTCGGGGAAGTTCACGGGCAGGATGATCGGAGATCCGATGGCCGCGACTTCGTCGAGCCACAGGTATTCCTGTCCATTGCCGTAGTACCAGGTGTTGACCTCGAATTCCCCGAGTGCCTCATCGATCGCTAGCATCTCGAGAACGTCACGGGTGCGTAGTGCCAGGGGGATCTCTCGATCAATCACCGGGAATAACGCTTCGAGAGACAGGTTTGATTCCGGTCTCTTGAGATGGCCAGGATGAGATCGGTGGGAGTTCCATGCCTCTCTGTACCAGTTCGCATCGATCAAGGTCTGGCGCAAGAGCGCCATCGCCCCCATCCGCGAGGAAGGATAGCCACCACCGAAACCTCTTCTGGCTCGCAGGCCACCGCTGATGGCGACGTCGTCTTCGATGAGTGCTCTGCGATCTGAACCGCCATTCAGGCGGGCAAAGATCACTGACCCGGAGAAGATGCCCTGATCAGGACTTGCCAGAACATTGGTGAATCCGGCTTTCCTGAAAGGAGATGCGGTATCGGAGTCGATGACGAAACCCTCTGCAGTGTCATGCTCCGGATGAACCTTGGCGTTCCAGTTTCTTCCGGCCTGAGAGCTCGCTGTGGGGGCTTCGGTTTCGACGCGATAGTCCATGTCGATGAAACCTGCCGTGATCACGTGATCGCTTCTGTCCCACACGCGGGCATTGGCTGGAATCTGAACATCGGTACCGACGTCAGTAATGACACCATCCTTGATGATGATGGTGGCCGATTGGATGATTTCGCCGGGCTCCGTGATCACAGCTGCGCCAATGATGGCGTGAACCTCCGGAACGCGGCGTTCGATCCCCTCGCGGGGTTCGGTTTGTGCCGGAAGATCCTGGGTGAAGCAGCATGTAACGACGAGCAGAGCGAAGAGACGGATCCCTCGATTCATGGAGGAACATCCTTCCTTTGAGATTGGAGTGCACCATGGATCCTACGCGAAACGCGCGCCGGGATCAGGTGAGATTCGGTAGGGTTCCGATAAGAAACGATAAAACTCTATGAAATCGGGGGTTACAGAGGGAGAGCCGGCTCTCAGGGAAGGCAGAGCAGGTTGTCTGCGGTTCTGTCGGGCCCTTCCAGGGAGAACGGTGCTGGCGGCGGTGGTGCCGATGCAAAGAGGTATCCCAGCAGCGCCACCGGATCCGCGATATTGACCTGTCCGTCATCCGAAGTGTCGAGAGCATCGAGACAGTTGGGCGCGGCAGTTCCCTGGAACAAAAAGCCAAGGGCAAAGATCGCATCGCCGATACCAAGTTCTCCGTTGCGGTCAGCATCCCCACGCAGAAAGCGGTCCTGGATGATGACAAAACCGATCATCCCGAAAGTGACATGGGGGATGCAGAAATAGGGCAACTCCATCGGATCGTCAAAAGTGTACTCGAATACAGGGTTGAGATCTGACGACTCTTCGTTGAAGAGCGCCCCCGGCTCTTCGATGGTTCCAGGGAGTCCTGTTGGGGTCCCGCTGGTGACGGTGTGGAGCATCTCCATCGGTTCATGAACCCAGCGCACTCGATCCCCTTCGAAGATCTCCACCGTCGAGGGAAGATAGGCGTTGTCGACGACGCCGACCTCGAAGGTAAGGGTGTCATCGAGCACCGTGATCGCTCCTACCTGCACAGGATTGTTGGCATCGAAAAACCCGATGGTCTGACCCATTTCGTTGAAGAAATAAGTGAAGGATGGATTTTGTGAATTGATCGAAGCAGAAAACAGCGCCCCCGGCTCGTCGTTGGTGCCGGGGGCCCCACCGGGAATCCCGCTGGTGAGGGCATGTTCGCCTTCTACCCAGTTCCAGGTGACGCTATCGCCCGCCTCGATGGTGAGGCTGGTTGGCAAGAAGGCGGCTGCGAAAAAGTTGATGACGTGGTCTTCGGCCATCATCGGCGATGTGCCCGTTAGCACGCCCAAAAATGCCCATCCTGCAACTTTCAACCCCATGACCGGATCCAACTCTATGCGAGGAAACCAAGCGGCGTGAACAGGTTCGGGTTCTGTGCCGCTGCGATGTCGTAGCCAGGCATGAATTGATCCATGCTGGCGGGGTCATCGCCGAAGTGTTGCTGGAAAATCTCCGCGAAGATGACCCTGAAGTCAGTATTCGCGGCCAGGTAGCGATCGTTCTCCGAGAACAGAGCTCCCGCTTCCCAGGTGCTCGGATCGCAGTTGTAGACACCTCCGAGGACATTGCCGCCGGCAACAAACATTGCTGAGCTGGCACCGTGGTCAGTTCCCTGCGAACCATTCTCGATGGATGTACGACCGAACTCGGAGACGGTGACCACGATGGTGTCTTCCCAGATATCTTGCAGGTCACGTGAGAGCGCCTGTATTCCCTGAGCGAGATCTCCGAGAATATTTGGATGGGAACCTGCTACTCGTCCCTGCCCGGTGTGTGTATCCCAGCCTCCGATGTTGACTCCAAGTAACGATGCTGGAGTTCTCTTCAATAGCATCGCGATCTCGGTGAGTTGCTGTCCGAAAGTGTTATTGGGGTACACCGCTCCATTCTCCGGAACGTAGGCTCCCTGGGCGAGTGCCTGCTGTACCATGCTCACCGATTCTCCCAGTTTCACTCCGGTAGGCATCAGGGCGTCACGGTAAGGGCCACCTTCCATGTCGGGTTTGCCGCCGTAGGCGCCGTAGAAACCGCGACCGTCGGTGCCACCGGGCATGCTGGGAAGCGCTCCGAGGAACCGTTCGACCTCTGCAATGGATCCCGAGAAGGAATAATCTTCAGAAGCGGGGAATGCCGGCATCGGAATGGCTCCACGCATCGAGAGCGCCAACGAGTCACTGAGGAAAGCGCCCGGGAAGGGGTTGTCCGGGAATCCCGGTACGTTGGCAAAGCGGCGGTAGATGAAGCCCTCATCGAGGGTTTCGTTTCCCGGGACACCATTCTCCCAGAACTGCTGGGCACTGAAGTGGCTGCGGGATTGCTCCGGATAGCCAATCCGGTGCAAGACCGCGAGGTTTCCCGGCCCTGCGATTCCGTTGAGCGCGGTGTGATTGTAGATCTCCATCATCGGGTCAAGCGCCGGATGCAACTGTGCGAAGTTGTTGCCGAGATGGATGGCTTCATTTTCATTGATAAACAGCGACGGGCGAATGGCCTGGCTGTAATCGGCATCGCCACGAGGGATCACGGTATTGACCGCGTCGTTCCCTCCTCGTTGCCAGATGAAAATCATCTTCTTGGCTCCGGTTCCTGCACCGACCGGACCGGCGAGCAATTTCCTGCTGAGGAATGTGGGACCAGCGAGTGGTGGCAGGATCAGTCCCAGTGCGGCGAGTCCGCCGCTACGAAGCAGGTCTCTGCGATTCAACATGGTTTTCTCCTATTCCCTTACTGGAACTGCCAGCGCGGCAAACTCAGCATGAAGCCGACCATGTCGCGAATTCGGGTTTCGTAGTTGTTGGCGTCTGGATCGAGAGGCCAGGGGAAACCGTCGAGATCGGTCTCCAGATAATCTATGACGATGCACTTCTCGGCTTCGGTGAGGTCGCCCTGGAACAACACTTCGTCGAAAACCGCAACCACTCCGGCAGCACCGAGACCCTGGGCGGGATCGATGAAGTTTCCTATGTTCCATTGATAGTCATTGTCGACGTTGGAGGCGAATCTACGGGCAAAGTTGATCCGTTCGAGCAGGGTCGTGGTACCGATCCAGTCGAGTCCGATCTCGGAATATCCATCGGGTTCGTCGCGCTGGAACAGATCCATCCCCATATCTTTCATCCAGTTCGCCAGATCGTCACTACTGGCATCTGCATCGAGGGAACGCAAAGTCGAGTTGATGAACTCGACGGGCGTTTTGATCTTTGTGCGCGCCTTTTCTGTATCCCAGAAGGGGCCCTGCTGACCATTCGGATCGAACAGGGTCTCGAGTACCGTTCCGATGTGACCAGGACGAGCCGTCGAGAACCAGGCTCCCAGCATATTCGCCAGCAAGGATTGCAACTCCAGTGGTGCAGATCCATCGCCGATGCTCGCCAGTGAGATATCGTCGGAGACAAATCGCTGGATCAGTTTGATGCAGATGAACTCAGCGGTATCCGGGTGGGCAGCGAGAGCATCGAGCAACTCGATTCCGTCGAGGACTCCGTCTTTTCCCAGGCGTCCGTCGGGGATGTCGAGCTGGTAAGGAGTTCCTTCGAAGACCGTCTTTGCGCCGGTGTCATGTTGATTCGGGTCGAATCGAAACTCCCAGCGGCCCTGACGGTTGTTGAGATCGATGTCGCGTGAGGTCGGGACATTGGAGGTGACTCGTGGCAGGAAGGATACGTCGTTACTGGCGAGCGATGTGTTGTGCACCTGTGCCGCCAGCACGTTTATTCCTGCGGTCATCAATGGCCTGAAGTGGTCTAGATCGATGAGCATCGGTCGACCGTCCGCCTCGTGATTTCCCGATGCTGCATTGAACGGGGGAGGAGCTGGCGCGTCTTCCATCGTCGGGGTGCGCGCGATTTCGGTGCCATTGAGATAGAGCACCACGCCATCGTCGTAATCGATCTCCAGTTCGAGGCGGTCAGGAGTCGCAGGATTGTTGATCGTGAAAGTTTTACGAGCATAGAAACTGATGTAGTTGTTCTGCATATCGTTGAGAACGGTGGCATCGTCTCCGTCGCCCATTCCGATCCCGGTTGGGCCCGTCAGCCAGTTGGAGTCATCGTATCCCAACTCGGTCCAGGCCGTGGTGGGTGCACCGAGGACATCGGGTGTTGGTTCCTGTGTGCCCTTGAAGTAGTTCCAGTCCTCGCCGATGGCGACCAACTCGGTGGTGATCCAGGAGTGATGACCAGTAATGACGGGGTTGGTGATGTAATCGGGGAACTCTTGAATCATCTCGTTGGGGATCCTGGTGACCGTCCAGCCGGTAAAGACGCGTGCGACCTGCTCGATGTCGGTCTGGGTATATCCATTGTCGACGCCGAGTGAATGCAGTTCGAGGATCTCCCGGGCGTAGTTTTCGTTGGGTTCTGCGGCGAAGTTGAGGATGTTATCGAGGTAGACCAGCATCGGAACGCTTGCTGCGCTGCTCATCAGCAGATCGCCAAAGTAGCCCAGTGCGTTGTTGCGGAAAAAGTCATACTCCTCGAACTCCAGTGTCGCGGAGT
>JBBWWE010000251.1:0-5687 GCA_050256595.1 Planctomycetota bacterium | reverse complement strand
AGGTGACATCCCTGAACGTACCGTCACCCTCGTTTAGATAGAGCCGATCGGGAAGAGGTGGGTAAGAAGTGGGTCCGCAATATTCAATCGCGCTGCTCTCGGCGTAACAGGGCTTGTGGTTCGCGAAGGTGAAATCGACGTACGAACAGACGTAGAGATCATCGTCTCCATCCGCATCCAGATCGACGAAGAGAGCGCTGGTCGTCCAGCGTTCATCCTCGATCCCAGCGTCTCTGGCCCCCTCATGAAAGATTCCATCTCCGTCGTTGATCCACAGTTGATCCGGGCCGAAGTTGGTCAGCAACAGGTCGGGATCACCATCGCCGTCGACATCGCCAACGGCGCAGCCCATGCCATATCCCGTTGCCTCGATCCCGGAACGATCCGTGACATCTACAAAACGGGGGATACCTTGCGAATCATTTCCATCATTTCTGAACAGGCGCCCGCCAGCAGGTATCTCGTGGGGCGGAGCGATCACCCTGGCAGCCGCATGCTCGCCCGGTTCGAGCAGGTGCCCCTGCGGAAGAAAAACGTCGAGATCGCCATCGGAATCAAAATCGAAAAGCGCGGAGCCGGGTCCGACCACCTCACAAAAGTACAGTTCACCGGTCATTCCGTTGTCGTGCCAGAATCGAAGCCCAGAGCGATCTGAGATATCCTCGACCACCTGGGGCACACCGGGAGCCACTTCTTGCACGCAGCCGGTGATCCCTGCCGTCAATAAACAAAGATTCAGATAAGTGACAGCCACAGATATGGGGAACCGAAATTGGCGCAACGGTGTTAATTCAGTGGTTCCAGGAGCCAAATCCATGCCTGAACGCTCCTTTTCCCACCGGTTTGAAAGCGACAAATACGCTGGAATTATTGCCTCACAAGGCGAAAATCAATCGTCAGGTTTCCCTCGGAAGGATACACGTTGTTTCCCATCTCGTCAGCAGTACGTCTAGCCACTTCAGCAGGATCCTCACGCTTCGTCGCGTTCTTGATGCTGGTGATCCTGGTCGGAATCCCGACCACTGTGAGCCACGCTGACATCTTTCATCTGAGCAATGGTACGACCATCGAGGGCACCATTGTCCGAGAAGTGGGGGATCTGGTCAGTATCCGCGACACCGCCGGCAAGATCACCACCATCGACCGATCCCTGATTGAACGCATCGAGAAGAAAGAGACCCTTCTCGATGAATATCTCAAACGTTCCGCGCTTATCCAGGCCGAAGACCTCAAAGGCCAGCTCGATCTCGCCCGCTGGTGTCGAGAGGTCAAGTTGGAATCGCAGGCCCAGAAACACTGGAAACTTTCCATCGCTGTCGACCCCGACAATGACGAAGCACGTGCGATGCTCGGTTACGTGTGGATCGGTGGCGACTGGTATATCGCTGGATCTCCCGAAGCAACTCAACGCCACAAGGAACTCACCAGCGATCCCGAGGTTCCCATTCGCGAGATCCCTGATGAACTCCGACTGCCGGACTGGGATCAGGGGGACCTTCCCGAGTTGCCTGAACTTCCGCCGCAAGGTCGAGCCGATGCCGAGACCGTTGTGGTCGTGGCAGACGAGAGGGTCGGCCGAAAAAAGCCAGAACGATCCGGTTTGGTTTACCACCTCCGGCGAATGGGTGGCAAAATCCAGTTCGTTCCTGGCAAGGAAGACAAGGCAAAGATCGTCGTCAAGATTCGTACTCGTTGTTACTTCGTCAGACTCCAGACCTTTTTCAATGCCCCCATCGCGAACATCTTTCAAGGAGAGGCCCGGGCCCAGTTCTTCGAGAGAAATTCGGCAGGCAAACTAATCCTTCGCAAGACCACTAATATCAAGATTCCTTTTTCATCGAGCGTCCAGCGATCCAAGGAAGTGGCCTTGACCTACACCTATTACATCACACTGGAGGCGATCGCGGCGAGGGTCTCTCGATGGGGCTGGATGAAGGAGCGTGGTTCCCGTTCGCTTCCCCTTCCTGATACCAAATGAAAAGCAGCCCTCCTACCTCTCGTATCGTTGACAAACCTCTTCCCACTGCTGGGCCCAGGGCGCGCGGCATCATCTTTAAACAACTGATGCTGGGCATCTTTCAGGGCTTTTCCCAGTTGCTGCAGTTGCCACTGTTCCTTTTTCGTCGGCAAAGCATCTGTGATCAGATGAGCGATCTGATTCAATCCTCCAGTGACCAACCCGGCCAGGATTAGACCTCACCCGGTGAACCTCCACCTCGCTGACGCACGGCCCTTTCCCGACTCCCCACGGGGAGGTAATCTCCGGCGCGTACAGTTTCCATCGCGTTCGAGAGAGTAGGTCCATTGCGTTCGGTCCAGCAGTTATTTCCTGTCCTGAAACGAGGAGATGCCGTATTTCTGCGTGCCGATCTCAATGTACCGATGCTCGATGGAACCATCACGGATCACAACCGTATCAATGCCCTGATCCCGACACTCCAGGGCCTGCTTGACTGCGGCGCACGGGTGGTTTTGGCAACCCACCTCGGAAGGCCTCAAGGCCGCGATCCAATCCTATCGACCGCCATCGTTGCACGGGCCGTAGAACAACGCATCGGGACGCAGGTACTGCACGTTGAAGACGTTCCCTTCGGTTCCGGCTCGGTCGAGGCATTCACCTCCTTGCCCGATAGTGGAGTTCTGATGCTCGAGAATCTTCGCTACGATCCCGGCGAGAAGGGTAACGATATTGAGTTCGCCAGAGCATTACTCGAACCAGTGCAATATTACGTCAACGATGCGTTCGGTTGCTGTCATCGTGCTCACGCTTCGGTAGTCGCTGCAGCGACTCTGAAACCTGCTTACGCGGGACTGCTCATCGAGCGAGAAGTCGAGATCCTGTCACAACTTCGGGATCATCCGAGGCGCCCCTTCTGGGTCATCGCTGGAGGCGCCAAGGTGCGAGACAAGATTGGCGTGCTCGGCCACCTGACGAATCGCCTCGACGGAATCATCTGTGGCGGCAGCCTGGCCAACACGATTCTGCAAGGCCGAGGGATACCGGTGGGTGCATCCCGGACCGAACCAGACGCCCTCGCCGAGGTGGAACAACAACTCGGTTCCGGCCCAGAACTGGTGCTGCCCGTCGACTTTATCGCAGGTGATGATCCGGTCCATCCTTCCACCATCGTTTCGGTCGAGGTCGGAGAAGAGCCGCCGGTCGGGACCATGTTTCTCGATATCGGCCCTCGAACCATCGACTTGTTCACCTCCAAAATAGCGACCGCCGCAACCATATTCTGGAATGGCCCGGTCGGGGTTTTCGAAACTGAACCCTTTGCCAGCGGTACCCGTGAGATCGCCGCATTCCTGGCGCAACACGAAGGTGTGGTCGTCATCGGTGGGGGTGACAGTGCCGCCGCAGCACGTAGTCTTGGCATCGCCGATCATGTCTCTCATGTTTCGACCGGAGGGGGTGCCGCCCTCGAGTTCCTTGAAGGACGGACCTTGCCTGGCCTGCAGGCACTCTCGGACTCGTCCGATGCGGCTTCTTCGTGACGCTTCCTGCGCAACTGGCTGCACGCCGTAGTTTCGGTCGACAGGTGCTCGATCAACTCTCGCAACTGGTTCGAGATCGATTCCATCAGGGCCTGGATGCCGACGTCGAATCGGAGCAGTTCTTTCGCAGCGAGGTTTCTCGTCAATTTCCGGACGACCCGGTCCAGGGTGAAGAACTCGGGTGCGATGTCGGCGCCGATGTGGACGGCTGGTTGATCGATCCGCTCGATGGTTCCACCAATCACGGCCAGGGAATTCCCCTCTTTGCGGTCTCCATCGCATACCGCCTCGCCGGAACCCCGCTGCTGGGATGGGTCTCCGATCCCGTTCGAGGGGAGTGGTTCGAGGCGATCAAGGACCAAGGGATTCAATGCCATGTTGCTACCCCGACCAATGATCCTGATCCTGCAATCATCTGCCTTTCGCCACGCTGGAGAGGGGTCCATTCGAACTGGCGCGACCATTTTCCGCGTGGCATCAAACAGCGCTCCTTTGGCACCATCGCCCTCGAGATGGCCTGGATTGCCGCCGGCCGTCTCCAGGCAGGAGCCTGGTACCGCACTCACCCGTGGGACGTCTGTGCGGGCCAACTGCTGATCCGGGAATCGGGCGGCCAGGTTCACGAGGTAGCCGACGGCGGACCAGGAGAGATGATCGCAGCAGCTTCCGGGGCCACAACATGGATGGAATCCCTCCAGTCGACGATCGCCAGTGGAGGGAAGGATGCACCAAACACCGATCCGGTCTAGAATCAATCCTCGGGAGCAGTGATGCAGGAAGAAATCATCGAAGTCAAAATCCAGAAGCTGGTCGGGCTCTCCCCGACCGGCGCCGCAGTATTCCTTAAATGTCCGGAAAAAACCTTCGTGATTTTCATCGGGGCTTATGAAGGAGACGCTCTGGCACGAGCGCTGCAATCGAAAGAATCACCACGCCCGCTCACACACGATCTTATCCGGTCCATCCTGATCGGTTTCGATATTGAAATCCGCCAACTGGTCATCTCTCAGATCATCGATGGCGCCTTCTGTGCCACCCTGATCCTGGAACACCCCGGACAAGACGAGCTGGAAAACGAAGTCAGAATCGATACTAGGCCCAGTGACGCCTTCGTGCTCGCAGCACGACTCGACTTCCCCATCCACGTCACTCGATCAGTGCTCGACAATGTCGAGGACCTGACCAACATCGGCGATGCACAAATTCAACTTCCCGACCCCCCGGATTTCCCCGACCTGGATATCGACAGCAGCGACGAAAGCGGGCTTACATGATCGCCCGACCTTCTTTGTGCCCATCTCTGCTGGCGATTTCGCTGCTGGTAACCGTGTGGGGCGGTTGTGCACACATTCCGGATGTAGAGCGTCATTTCAAAACCAACAGTGCTTATGAAACCGTCCGGTACTTCCGTTATGCCGTCGATGCCGGTCAATACGAGGCCGCATACCAGTGCCTCTCCGCTGATAGTCAACAGCAAATCTCGAAACTGGCATTCGAGGCAATGTTACGGTTTGTCGATGTACCCGAACTCGGTGGCATAGGATTAAAGAAACTGCTGGTCAAATCGGCCATCGATCCTCGCGCGGAGTCTGCCTACCTGGGACGACCGAACAAGTGGATGACGCTGATCTGGTCCTCTGATGATCAGTTCATCGAATACTCATTGATGTTAGCCCCTGGACCCTCTGGGTCATGGCGCATCGATCTGCTTTCGACTCGCGGAATCGATCTCCATGGAGCCCCCTGATGGACCCCTGCTACCTTGATTACAATGCAACCACGCCATTGCATGCCGACCTCGCAAAGCAACTCGCCAGTTTCGTCGCCAACAACTGCGGCGGCAATCCCTCCAGCCTTCACTCTCAGGGGCGACAAGCTCGAAAAATCGTCGAAGATGCACGCGACAAATTGTCGTTCTTCCTGGGAGTTGATTCGGCTGAGGTGTTTTTCACCAGCGGAGGAACCGAATCCAACAACCTGGTCATCCAGGGACTCACCCCGCTTGATTCAATGCTTCATGTAGGTGCCACCGAACACCCATCCATTCTCGAACCCACTCGAAATCAGTGGAAGGGCGGACGTCCCGGCACAACCCTTGCCGTCGATGGTGAAGGCAGGATCGAACATCTCGATTCCGTGGATGGGGGACTCGTTTCCGTCCAGTGGGTCAACAACGAGACCGGAATCAC
>JBBWWE010000250.1:0-2107 GCA_050256595.1 Planctomycetota bacterium | reverse complement strand
AACCCCGGTCACCAGCACTCCCTCGATATCCGCAGTCTTCGAGGGCCCAGTGACCAGAGTGACGCAGGACGGGAGGTGACCGGCGGATCCGGAAATTGAATCCAGGACTCCACCATCTCTGGACAGATCGAGCAGATCATCGATCAGCCGTGAGACGGGCACCAGCACCAGGTGACGGGGAGGAACCAGAGAAGCGAGGCGCAGTTCCCGTTCGGATGATGTGACAACCAGCGACCCGGTCGCCACCACCGCAGCATCGGCCACCGTGATTCCGCAATCGACTTCATCGTAGAGCTGATCGAGACCGACATCGTTTTTGCAGATTTCGACCCCCCCGGCCCGCAGTTTCTTTGCAAGACCAGCGTCTAACAGTGGATCCTTGCCAAGCAGTACGGTCGAGATTTTTTCGTCCGCAATCCAGCGCAACAGAAACTCGGGGATGTCTCCGCGACCACAGAGTTCTACAGACATCCCCACTTCGCTGGCTCGCTCGGTGAAGAGACGGATCCTGGCAGACATCTCATCGGAGGATCTTGGCAGTGGCCGACGGATGATTTCTCGGTCGCCGGAAAACTCACCCGGTCCCGATCGACCAGAACGACCGAGCGCGCTTCTCACTTTCTCGAGGAAGATCTCACGGGAGGTTCCCTTCATCGGATGCGCCCTCCCTTCCTGGCCCACCGGTCACGAAAACTTCGTCGTGGGGGCAAGTTCAGATCGCGGTCTTTTGTCCAACCGGAGAAGGGCCCGGGAGCGGAATGAACCGTGCCAGAACCTCCGGAGATGCACAGCAGGAAGAATCGCTGCAGTTTCGAGGCGATTCTGTAACTGGTAGTGCGTGAAAAGGCGAAGCCGAGCAGGCTCAACGCCACTCGCTCGAGCCAGGAACCTCTCTTCTTGCGGATCTTCCGGCGCAAACCGACCAGCAACCCGGACAGATCGATGTCGACGGGACAGGCTTCATTACAGGCACCACACAGGCTGGAGGCCTCGGGCAGCGATTGATTCTCGTCGATCCCGGAGAGCAACGGGGTGATCACCGCACCGATGGGACCGCTGTAAACCGATCCATAAGCGTGGCCGGTCACCTTGCGGTAGACAGGGCATGCGTTGAGACAGGCGCCACAGCGAATGCAACGCAACGCCGATCGGAACTCGGGGTCGGCGAGGATCTTGGTTCGGCCGGCATCGACGAGCACAACATGCATCTGCTCGGGGCCATCGAGTTCTTGGGGTTGTTTCGGGCCGGTGAGGATCTGGGTGTAACAGGTCAACGGTTGACCGGTGGCAGATCTTGCCAGCAGGTGCAACAGCACCGACAGGTCGTCGAATCCGGGAATCAGTTTCTCGATCCCCACCACGGCGATGTGAGTCTTCGGAACCGATGTACAGAAGCGACCATTGCCTTCGTTGGTGCAGATCACCACCGAACCACTCTCTGCGACCAGGAAATTGCCCCCGGAGATGCCCAGATCCGCTTCCCTGTACTTTCCCCTCAGATGATCCCTGGCGATAGCCGTCAACTCTTCCGGTTCCTCGGTATACCTGGCGCCGAGCACCTTCTCGAAGGCACGAGCGACGGAAGATCGGTCCTTGTGAATCATCGGCATCACGATGTGACTCGGAGCATCGTGATCGATCTGGAGGATGAACTCGCCCAGATCGGTCTCCACCGTCTCGATACCTGCGGCTTCCAGTTGTGGCACCAGCTGGATCTCCTCGGTGACCATGCTCTTGGACTTCACGCACAGACGAACTCGTTCTTCCCGAGCGATCTCCACCACGATCCGGTTGGCTTCCTGTGCGGTGGTCGCCAGATGAACCCGGGTTCCGGCCGCCTCGGCCCGATCGATCCACTGCTCCAGGTAGTGATCCAGGTGATCGATGGTGTGCTGCTTGATGGCACCGGCGAGTTTGCGAATCTCCGCCACGTCATCGCCGAAGGCCTGTTCCAGGGCATCCCGGCGCGCTTGATCCTTGAGGGTCGTGGCCTCCCGGACCGCCCCCTGGAGAACCTCGTCTTGCAGGAACACATCTGCACGCGTACGGATGTCATACTTGCCACCGGGAAAGAGAATTGGCTTCCCATCGACACTGGTGGGAATCT
>JBBWWE010000249.1:0-4093 GCA_050256595.1 Planctomycetota bacterium | reverse complement strand
TTCACAGTTCCCGGAAGAACTAACGGAACCCAGCAGCAGAATCCTGCCTCTGTTCCCGCTGCCCGATCTGATCCTGTTCCCCGGCCAACTGGTCCCGGTTCACATCTTCGAACCCCGCTATCGTAAGATGGCGGAGGATCTGCTCGACAATACCGGGGAAATTATCATCGGTACCGTGCTCGGAGAAGACCAGGAGCAACTGGGTGAAGTTGCACCGATCCAGGGCATCGCGGGCCTCGGCCGGCTTCAGCGTTACCAGACCCTCGAGGATGGAAGGTTTCTTTTGATGATTCTGGGCGAAAAGCGCGTCAGGGTCATCCAGCGCATCGAAGACCATCTCTATCCACTTGCGGAAGTGGATGATCTTGTCGAAGAGGATGCCGAAATCGACTGGGCGCATACCGAGGAACTCAAGAATGCCATCGGGCAACTGGAACAGAACATCGATCTTCCCGAGGGGACCTCGGCAGTGCAGATGTCAGATCTTCTCATCATGATCACACCGATGACCATCGAGAATCGATACGAACTGTTCTCGAATCCTTCCATAGAGAAGCGGATCATCAAAATCATCGAACTCCAGGATTCCATCGAGGACGATGACACCTTCGAATGAGCCGCCAATCTCAGCCCAGGAACTTAAAATAAAATCGGGCCGCTGGCAAAAACCAGCGGCCCGATTTTGATTTCCAGCACCAAAATATTGCAATTCAAACAAGGAGTAGGTTTGCTCTCAGCAGGTTCAGATGTATGAATATCTTCCGGAAAGAAATGCAGTACCGGTGACCTGCTGAAATACGGAGAGTCTCTGATGGTAATCAACGCTCAACCCTGGCAGCGGAATCTCTCGGTGCTTGCACTGCTCCTGCTGATTTCCACCGGCTGTCGCCAGGTGGAACGTGTCGAGCAACAACAAGACCTACCTCTTCGAGCCTGGAACCGGGATCTCTACGATTCAGAAGGAATCAAGGTGTACGCCACCAACTCCCGTGCCGCACGCGAGATTGCAGAAACGGCAGAGAATGCCGCCAAGGCTTTTCGGCGAAAAACCGGAGAAGAGCCACGTCAGATTCTCTTCGTCGCCGTCGATGGAAATGATCCGGCAGACGATGAACTGCTCAAGGCCGGGATAGAGGGGCTCGCCCGCATCTCGGGAAAACCGGTTCCCGATCTCGAGGAGTCGATGAAAAAAGAAGCACGACGAAAGGGAGCAGAGGATCTCGACACCGATGAAGCGGTCCTGAAATCGATGCTGGGAATGATACCTGGAATTCTCGAATCTCCGTCTTCTCGCCCCCCCACCCTGTGGAAAGATGCTGTGGTGGTTCCGACCTCGAAGCGAGTCGACGATGGGTTCGATACCATCATCGAATTCGTCATGGAACGCGAAGAGATAAATACCTTTCAGCGCCTGTTGATGTCTCCGATCATTGCCATTGCCAAGGGATATCTGCACAAGATTCTCGCTGCTGTGCAGGAGGCGGTCATCATGGGTGTCCACGCACAAGGTCGTGAAGGATGGACCCAGGAACGCATCGATCAGTTGCTCAAGGATGCTCTCGAAGACTCCGGTCTCAAACAACTTGGCGAAGATATCGCCGGTCGAGCTGAGACTGCCACCGGCGATTCAGAAGAGTCTGTGGAAAACGGTAACGATCCTCAACAATGATCTTTGTTCTTGTCCAGATTCATAGCGTGTGGTCACATTCAGTTCTCATCTCATCAAAGTCTTGAATGCCTACTCGGGAAGTCGATATTTAAAGAGGATTCGTTTTGGCAACTCCGATTCAGAGAAACCCCATGAAACTCCTGGCTCTCTCGATACTCCTCATGGGGATCGGCTGTATTGCTCTCCCCATTCTTTCAAACCAGGTGGGAGAACTGGAACGCACTTTTCATGTCCGGTATGTCACCAGCGTGAAAGACTGCCCTGTTGGCGCCGATTTTCGACTGTGGATCCCGGTCCCTCACGACGACTCACATCAAAACATCAGCAACATGAAGATCATGGGACCGGTGGAGGGAACGCTCGAACAAGAACCGAAGTACTTCAATGCGATGTACTACTTCGAAGGCGTCTGTTCGGAACCTCAGATGGATTTCACTATCGAATACGATGTGAAACGCCACGAGTATACAGTCGACCAGGAGATGTATCGTCGGCAGGTATCACCCACCGTCCAGCAGGAAGATCTGGACATTTACCTCCAACCCTCGGCGCTGTGCTTTGTTACTCCCCGGGTGAAAAGAGAAGCCACCCAGCTGGCCAGCGGACAAAGCACCACCATCGACAAGGCTCGGGCCTTCTATGATCACATCCTCGCGCAGATGTCCTATGACCAAAACCATCTAGGCTGGGGCCGCGGTGATATCACTCATGCCTGCGATGTTGGAAAGGGAAACTGCACCGACTTCCACACCTATTTCACTGCCTTGTGTCTTTCTGCAGGCATTCCATCGCGATTCCAGATCGGTATGTGGGGTAAATACGGAGTGATCGATGGAGAGTACAAAACAGCTGGCTACCACTGCTGGGCAGAGTTCCATGTCACTGGACACGGCTGGGTTCCGGTCGACATCTCAGAAGCCGACAAGGATTCTGCAAAAGTGGATCATTATTTCGGCTCACATACCGGGAACCGGGTCACATTGAGCACGGGACGCGATATCGTCTTGAGCCCCGCTCAAAATGGTCCCCCCCTCAACTACTTCGTAGATCCTTACTGTGAAATCGATTACAAGAATTATTACAAGGTCAGCAAGAGTTGTTTCTGGAATGACGTGTCTCTGGACTAGACAGCGAGGTAAGCGATGAGCGAAGAACCTAAAATTGTCGATACAAGTCCTGTGATCATCGAACTGGAACCCGGGACTCATGCTTGGTGCGCATGTGGCCGCTCAGCAAATCATCCGTTTTGTGATGGCAGCCACGCAGATTCCGGAATTACACCTGTAATTTTCGACATCGAAGAGACGAGCAAGGTCGCCCTGTGTGCGTGCAAGAAAACCAGTGGGGCTCCTTTCTGCGACGGATCGCACTCCGCCATCTGAGGCACGGCACTGTTGAGTGGTGTCGTCACGGGGCAGCCCTTATCATGACTGCGCCATTCAGTATCTTGTGGGTTAGCCACAATTCTCTGGTTATTCGCAGAAGGTCTTCGTGCCTTCATGCCCAGGAGGCGATCGTCATGCGCATTTTCATTTTCCTGACGCTTCTCAGTTTCTCTGTCTCGGTGTGGGCACATGATCCTCACGATGACGTACCCCCACCTTACCTCTCCATCGACAAACTCGACCGCGACGATCCTTTCCGGCAACTCGATGACGTACTTCCGACACCCACGGAAACACGGCTCGCATCGGGAGCGCCGGGTCCTGAATACTGGCAACAGCGAGCAGACATGGACATCGAGGTGTCCCTCGATCCCGACAATCACAGTCTCCACGGCAAGGAAACCGTCACTTATCACAATCTTTCCCCGCACACCCTCACCTATCTCTGGATGCAACTCGATCAGAATCGGTTCCAAAATGAGTCCATCGGAAACCTGTCAGATGCAGATGAGCTAGAAGAAGAGCAGAGCATAGGTTGGCTACGGCGACTTGCTTTCGAAGAAGATTTCCATGGCGGCTACGACATCCTCGGAGTGAAGGATGCCAACGGTGCCAACCTCCCTCACATCATCGTCGATACGATGATGAGAATCGATCTTCCCTATCCGCTGAAACCTGGAGATGTCATCGAGTACGAGGTTGAGTGGAATAATTTCATCGTCAATGCCGACCTTCTGCGCGCGCGCGGCGGTTACGAGTGGTTTGAAGAGGCGGGTAACGCCATCTATGAGATCGCGCAATGGTTCCCCAGGATGTGCGCCTACACCGATTACACGGGCTGGCAACACAAGCAGTTCATCGGAAGCGGAGAATTCACTATAGAGTTCGGTGACTACCGGGTCGCCATAACGACACCAGACACTTTCATCGTCAGTGCCAGTGGCGTACTGGTAAACCCGGAAGACGTGTTGACCTCCGACCAACAGGAACGATTCGGCTCCGCAAGAACTTCTCACCGCCCGGTTTTCATCGTCACTCC
>JBBWWE010000248.1:0-4847 GCA_050256595.1 Planctomycetota bacterium | reverse complement strand
CTGGTTTCCTGCTCGATACCATCGATGCGATCGTTCCACCGGCTCCGGAGAGTCTCTACCAGAATCGGTCCGGTCGGAGATGCGGGATCCAGTTCGATCTCCTGAGACAGATCCAGACCAGCGAGCGCTGACGAGGTGATCGAAATCACCTGTTTCTGGAACCACAGTTCAGACCACTCTTCCCGCAACAGGCGCAATAACTTGCTCTCTGCTTCTCTGAGTTTGGCGGCCGCCACGGAGTATCGAGATCTCTGAACCTGACCTCTTCGCTCACTCTCGCGGATCGCCAGTGGGCGCCAGTCGATGGTGAGGCTTCGCTCTCTCTCCTGGCGAACAAAATCTCGCAGCCCTGCTGTCGAAGTATCACGCACCTCGGATCCTGCGAGCCACTCCTCGTCTTTCTGACTCTGCCGAGATTCGATCACTTCTGAACGAAGCAAATCGAGCGCCGGGCTGCGATCGATGAGGAATCGTTCCAGATCGAGAAGCGTGGAACTTGATTCGATCCCATCACGAGGTTTAGCCGTTGATGCAGGAATCACGTCGGAGGCAGAGCGCTTTTCTTGAGGGACGTCATCGTCGCTGAAGTAATCCATCAGCCCGCAGCCCGGCAGCAGAGATACCACCAACCCGCACAGCAACAGCGCACTCAGTAACCGGGAGAATCTCCAGCGGGTTGAATCGTGGAAAAGGACACCTGCAGGGAAAAAGCACAACCCCGCCAATGGACCGGACCGCAAGACCATCGCCGACTCCCCTCACCCCCGAACGGGGGATCCCCCGCCGGATCCTACATCCAGAAGCAGAAGATGTCCCCCGCGAGCTGTTATCAATTTTGCTGACGTGCACAGGAGCCCATAGGCGACAAAACCTGGCAACGGAAGCAGATTCGCGACCGCATCTGGCAAAGGCGCGTCATAACGCTACCCTTCATGATAAAGAAGCATCGGAGGTCCTTTGACACGACTGGGACGTCACCGACAACTCTCTCCATCGGAACGCGCACGAGAGGTGCGCGTTCAAGACTTGATCGGAAGAGATGGTGGATCTCCCGCTTTCAGTCACCAGAAAGACATCTGGCTCGAGGTCGGAACCGGCAAGGACACCCACATCCTCGAACGCTCATTGCATTACCCCTCTCAAATCCACATCGGAATCGAGCAAACACGCAAAAAGTTCGAAATGATGCTTCGCAAGGCAGAGACACTCGATTGCGGGGAAAACTTGAAGTTGCTCCACGCAGATGCCGCCGTCGCCGTGAACGAATGCTTCCCTGCCGAATCCATCGCCGGGATCTTTCTACTTTTTCCGGACCCGTGGCCAAAGGACCGTCACGCCCGTCGCCGCCTGCTTCAATCGGTTTTCCTTGCCCAACTCGCAACGAAGTTACGTCCGGGAGCCCCCCTCGAGATCCGGACTGATGATTCTGAATACGCCGAACAGGCTCATCAGTGCCTGCTGGAGATCGACTCCATCGAAAACAGAATCGATGGAAAGCCCTGGCTCGATTCTCCACTCGATCCCGAGCACCATATCGAGACCATCTTCGAACTTCGCTTCCGGGCCGAAGGCAAACCGATTCACTACTTTTATCTGAAGAAAAAAGAAGATGCCCGTTTCGCCTGATCTCCCGGAACCACTCCGGAGCCAACTGGCGGATCTACCCGCGGAACCCGGTGTGTACATCTTCACTGACGATCGATCGAAAACGGTCTATGTCGGCAAGGCAGTGAATCTCCGGTCGCGGGTTCGTTCTTATTTCCAACCGGGAGCCAACGATGGTCGGTTTCTTTTCTCCCGCATCGTCAATAACACGCACAGCATCGATTTCATCGTCTGTTCGAACGAACTGGAAGCGCTTCTTCTCGAGAACAACCTGATCAAAAAGCATCGTCCCCTCTACAACCTACGACTGCGAGATGACAAGACATACCTGTCCCTGCGAGTCACCACAGGAGAGAAATGGCCCAGAGTTCACCCAACTCGCCGCTGGAAGGATGATGGGCACACATATTTTGGTCCTTATTCTTCTTCTCGATCCGTTTACGAGTTGTTACGAATGATCAAGAAGTACATCCCGCTTCGAACCTGTACGAACGCTTTCTTCGAAAGCCGCACTCGACCCTGCATCGAACACGAAATCGGACGGTGTACAGCGCCGTGTGTGGGGCTGGACGAAGAAACTTCCTACGGCAAGATGGTCGAGGAAGTGTTGCTGCTGTTGCGGGGACGTAATCAAGCGCTTCTCGATCTCCTCGACGCAAAGATGCAGGAAGCCAGCGAAACTCGAAAATACGAGAGCGCAGCCCATCTGCGAGACCAGATCTCGGCAGTAGAGAAGATCCTTCAACAGCAAAATGTACAGGAGCACTCCCAGGGCGACTGCGACGTGATCGGTATCGAACGCGCCGATGGAATCGCCTCGATCCATGTTTTGCTGGTACGAGAAGGACGAGTCATCTCTTCTGCCACTCACACATGTCGATCGACACAGGAACAGGATGGACAATTGCTCTCCTCGTTCCTGGGGCAGTATTACCACGGCGACAAGTTCATTCCGGTCGAAATCCTGGTACCGGTGGAGCCGGAGGGACGAGAAGTTATCGAGAAATGGCTGGGGTCCAAAGCCATGAGAAAAGTGCAACTGAAGGTGCCCAGGAGAGGGTCAAAAGTACGCCTGCTGGAGATGGCTCGAAAGAATGCCAGCGTCCGTTCCAGATCAGATGGCCTCAAACTGGAAGCGAACGAAAAGATTGCAACGCGCCTGGGAACCCTGCTGGGCAACGGTGAGCCAGTACGCACCATCGAGTGCTATGACATCTCCAACATCCAGGGAACTCTCTCGGTGGCCAGCCGCGTCTTTTTCGAAGATGGTGAACCCGACACCGAGTTCTATCGCAGATACAGGATTCGCACGGTGCACGGCAGTGACGATTTCGCCAGCATGGAAGAAGTGCTGCACCGGAGATTCCGTCCCTCCGAGAAGCGAGATCTGCTGCCGGACCTGGTGGTCGTCGATGGGGGCAAAGGGCAACTCTCGCGAGCCGTAGCCGTGCTGAAAAAATATCAGTTGGACGTCATCGCCTGTGGGCTCGCCAAGGACCGAGTCCGTGCGGGAGAACACACCACTGAGCGAGTTTATCTACCTGGACAGTCGCAACCGATTGACCTCCCAGAAGACGATCCGGCCTCTAGATTGTTGCAGCGAATCCGAGACGAGGCGCATCGGTTTGCAAACTCCTACCACCGAGAGTTGAGACAACGCAGCCAGCTCGTCAGTGGTCTGGAGGAGATTCCCGGTATCGGCCCGCGTCGACGCCGAGCGCTGATGAGATGCTTCGGCTCTCTGTCGGCGATCCGGGATGCTTCCCTCGAACAACTCGCTGCTGTCGAGGGTCTGACCCCCGCCATCGCCACATCCCTTCATGCATTCCTGAACTCGCCGGATGATTCGGACCTTGCCGAGGAACTGCTGGAGGTGAACTTCGACGAAGGAGCAGCGGCAGGCGCCCCACCCGAACCGGACTCCTGAGCGACTGGGTCCCATCGGCCATCGGGCATACATCAGAGAATGCTGCGGGTTCTCGGCACATCCGGTCGGGCAATTTGACGAGATGCGCAAGAGCGTCTTACTCTTATCAGTAAGGAGATAGGTAAAAATGCGCACCCTGCGGTACAGGGATACATGCGAGATTCTCGTCTCGGATGGCTTGCTACTCCCTGCAGACATCGAAGCAGTTCGGGCTCAGTCCGAAGAGACCGGTGAAGGGATCATCGAGACCCTGCTCCGTGAAACTTCTCTGACCGATTCCGATCTGGCTCGCTGCCTGTGCACTCATCACCAGCTCCCGATAATCCCGATTTCTCGGTACAAGATTTCCGAAGATTTGCTGCTCTCGCTGGATCCTTCTTTTGCATGGGAACACGGGACACTTCCCCTCTCGCGCATTGGCTCGACAGTCATCGTTGCTGTCCCCGATATTCCACCGGCAAGTGCCATCACCGTCTTGAGGGAAACGTTGAAGGCCGAACCGTTCCTGACCATCTCTTCTTTTGATGAAATCCAGCTGGAAATCGCCCGGCGTTTCGAGTTCACGGAAGAGCGCAAGATCGAGATCGATCGTGAGGTAAGAACCAGACGCCGCGGAGGACAACTGCCAGAGAGAGCACCTGCCAGCGGGGAAATGTCGAGCACATCTTCTCTACTGGAGGCACTCGACGATTCCTGGGAAAACATCTTCGAAGAAGCAGAAAAGAACGTGCGGGACGGATCGGCATAGTCTCGAGCACAAGCAAGAGATCAGTCGGTCAGAAGATCGAACTCTGCGATCACAGGGGTCTCGACAGCTTCGAGAATCTTCAGACGAAAAACCTGCGCCTCGAGAGAGTCAAAGAGGACACTTTTCTTTGAACCGATGGTGGTCCCGCTGGCCAGTTCTACCCACTCTGCTCCCTTCTGAACTTCCACCGTGAACTTCTGGATACGAGGAAAGGCACCCTCGTCGAGACGAACCCCGACAATACGCTCGGGCTTCTCGAGGGACAGCTGGATCCAGCCGCTGCGGTCAGCTTCGGGGACGGCCCAGATCGTATCCACCGACCCGTCGTGGATATGGGCTTCGGCGATATCCGCCCTATCGGGCCACGTTCCACTCGTCTCGACCTTGACGGTAGCCTGAATGGGTCTAGGAGCGAGAGAGACACCGTTGTCGACCAGAAGATCAGGACGCACCTGGGCCAACTGCCTCGCAGCCTCTCTGGTCACTGCAGTCCTCCACAGGTAAACCCGTCGCAGAGATGGCATTCGTTCCAGCAGGCCCAGGCAATCATCGGTCACTGCAGTACCG
>JBBWWE010000247.1:0-1916 GCA_050256595.1 Planctomycetota bacterium | reverse complement strand
GCAGGCGATCACCTCGTCGGACAGATCTAGCAGAGCATCGAAGACCGGCTCGGCGTTGGCCGAGGGCAGATAGATCTCGAACCCGTCCTCGCCGGTGTATCCGGTACGTGAAACCCAGCCGTCGATCGACTCTCCGCTGATGTTCACCGTCGCCCTGGAAATTCGGTAATAGCCCAGATTTTCCAGTGGACGCTGCTCGGGTCGTTCGATGTGTGGCGCTAGCAGCGATACGGCAAGCGGTCCCTGCAGGGCGACCATCGCCACGTCCTCGCTGTGATCGACCACCTCTGCACCGACCAGTTTGTCGGCGAACCAGTCGAGCAGCTTGTCGCGGTTGCCGGCATTGACCACCAGCCACCAGCGATCGGGCAGGCGATAGATCAGGATGTCATCGAGAACTCCTCCATCGTCACGACAGACGAGGCTGTAGCACACCTGTCCCTTTTTCATGGTGGAGACATCTCGGGTGACCACGCGATCGAGTGATTGTGCCGGATCTTCTCCGACGATCTCGAATCGGCCCATGTGGCATAGATCGAAAACCCCGGCGCGCTGGCGAACTGCCTGATGTTCACCGGTCAGGCTCGAGTACCACACCGGCATCTCGAAGCCACCGAACTCGACGAGGCGAGCACCGTGGCGTTGATGGGCTGAATTCAGGACCGTCTTCTTCAAGCCAGATCTCCTCCACCCGCAAGAGTCGCGACTAGAAGTCGATCTCGTCTTCGCCTTCGCCTTCACGTTTGCCGCTGGCGGCCTTTTCGACCTCCGCCTTGGCCCATTCTCCATCGACGAGCCCCGAGATTTCGAGTTCCTGGATGATGAACTTGGTGTCGTTCCAGCGGAATCCCGGGAAACCTTTGCGGAACTTGTCGGTTTTTAACCTGACCGTTGTTTCACCGTTAATCTTGGCTTCAAGAACTCCTTTTTCGTCATCCCGTTTGTAGTACACGAACTCGAAATCGTAGGCTTCACGTTTCTGGACCCAGTCTTTGGGATTCTTCTTGTATGCCGCTAGAGGACTTTTCACGTTGCCGACTGCCAGTCCATCGTCGTAAACCCGGACGGTGGATCCGTACGATACGGCGTAAAAATCCTGGCCCTGGTTCGACATCAGCAGAATCTCGAAATCGGGTTTATTGATGAGCAACCGGAACAACACCTTGACGCGGATCCGGACTCCATCCTTGAAAGCGGCGTTGACGACCCAGTATCCCGAGGTGTTGCCCGCCATGACATAGGCCCCGTCCTGGCCCTGACCGACTCCCTCGTCTCCCTCGAAGTGAACATGAGAAGGATCGCCGAGCAGTCTCTTCATATCCCGTTGAAGCTCGGTGCCATCGGCCCAGCTGAGCCGCAGAGCACTCTTGGCGGAGTTGAACTCCGCGGCACCGGCGAACAGTCCTGGCAAGCCGGTGGCGATATCGGCATCGCCGCCAACCCCGATATCCGGGATATCGATCTGGTCAATTCCAGGAACCTCGTCACCGTCACCTGTAGGGAGGTCCGGAATCCCAGGATTGTGGTTGCCTGCGGTCACGGCGGCGGCGTTGGTAACGCGCTGGGCGGTTTCGATGGCACCGACGTAACCGGTCTTGGCATCCCGGTAATTACGCGCGGCCATCTCGAACTCACCTCGTTCGTAGGCCTGGTCTCCCAGCCGTTCTCGATCGCGGGCGTATTCCAGATCCCTCAGAGCCTTTTCTTCTGCACCGGCATCGAGGGCCTGTTGGCGCTTCTCGGGCAGCAGGGATTTTTCTTCATCGGCATTCTTCTTGTGCTGGTTCTTGCGGCCGACCTCCTCGATGGCTCGATTCAGATCACTGATGGCGTAACCGATGTACTTACCAGCACTCTTGGACTTACCATCTTCGATGTAACCCTGGGCCTTCTCGAACGATCTGGCTGCACCCTCT
>JBBWWE010000246.1:0-2560 GCA_050256595.1 Planctomycetota bacterium | reverse complement strand
ACTTCCCGATGGCTTGTTGGATGCCCTCGACTCTCTCGACCGCTGCCTCGAAGAAGAGGATTCCGTTGCCAATTTCCGAATCGAGCGTGGCGAGATGCTATGGGTGGACAACTGCACCACTCTTCATGACCGTACCGAATACGAGGATGATGCAAACGCACCACGGTTGCTGCTACGGCAATGGGTGAAATACACCGGCTGATTGATTTCGACCGAAGATCTCGCCAGATGCAGCCAGCGAGTTACTCAGGATCCGAATGTCGCCGTCGATTTTTCATCGCAGGCTCCGCCTGTCTGAGCCCGCAAGTACATCCAATCCCAGAATCCCGCCCGAAGAGCCAGAGCCTTGCGCATTCCCTTCAGAAGATCGGTTCGCCCCGCCTCGGTTCCGGCATAGTGGCGCGAGATATCCATCAATGTCTCCTGATGATGATCATCGACTGCGGCATGCAGGGGGAAGAAAACTGTCTCCGAGGGAGGTACCTCGAGAACCTCCAGCGCCGGCAGGAAATGCTGGTACATGGTGCTGACCACATTTTCAGTTCCCAGGCCAAGCGCTCCAAGGGCCTCCGCAGTGGAGCCTCCCGAGAGAACCGCCAGAAACATCTCTCTCCAGCAGATCACCTCGACCGAATCGGTTTCCGAGCCTGAATCCTCGACCCCTGCAGCCTGACAGAAACGGCGAAACAGCAGCGGATGAGGAATCCCATCGACCCACTCCTTCTCGACTCCGATCTCGGCCAGTTCCTCCAACTCCTCTTGTTCGTAGATCCCTGCCTCCTCGGTGAGATTTTCCATCAAGGCGGCCCGATGCTCTGGCAGCTCGAGCCTTCCGATCACGGTGGTCAGGTAGCGCGGAAAATGAGAGGAGTAGCCGTAGTACTGTCTGGCAAAGTCGGCCAGTGCCCACTTCATGTCGGGCAGTTTCCTGTTTCGCAATGCCAGCAGGTAGGGATGATGAATCGCACGATGAGAGGTCGCTTCCTCGGTCACAGCGGAGAGAAACTTCTCGAGGTCTACATCGGATCCGGATTCGACATGAGCTCGACGCCGGCTCTCGATGGCGTGAACGAACTCCATCATCAGGTCAGGATCGTTGCTGAGTTCTCTGAGCAGATCGGACCGATCGACCCGCAGGAGCACACAAGCGCAGCAAGTCCGAACTGTCGCGGTTCTCGGACGGCGATCGATGAATGCCATCTCGCCGACCACATCTCCTGCCTCGATGGTTCCGATTGTCTTGCCGCCGCGCTCCACCTCCACCTGTCCAGACTCGATCAGGTAGATACTCTCCTCGAAATCACCCTCACGGATGAACACCTCTCCCGCTTCCATTTCGATTCGATCAGCGATTTTGACAAATCGCTCGACTGCAGCGGCGGGAATGTACTGGAGATGCTCTCGGTCACTTGTCATAAAAACCCCTCGCGGCTGAAACAACTGATTTCAGTCAAGCAGGACTCTACCACGAGACCAAAAGTCCATCAGCCTGACAACCTGAGCAATGGAACTCAGGTCCGCACCACCTCTTCGTCTGGACCTCCGATACGGATGCGATGATAGGCCCACAACGCGACCAGCATTCCCAGTGCCGCCGCTACGAGCACGACCCAGAACTGCGGCAGCAAGGTGTGCTCAAGCAGCAGCAGCGTGCCGGTGATGATCCCGACCAGCCCACCGAACAGGAATCGTGACCTCCAGCCCCACGAAGCGAGCATCAAGGTGGTCGCGACCGCTCCCAGATAGAGGCCGACAGCACGCCAACCGACCAGGTCGAGGCCGTAGTAGACCCACTGTCCTTGTTGCGGGGTTTCGATGATCTGTGCCACGTCCGTGGCGTAGAACAGCAGGCCTCCGAGGATGTGAAAGGGTGCGATCCACTCGAGGATCCTGGCGCCTCTACGGAGATCGAGGCTCTTGCTGCGCTCGCAAATCCACATCATGGCGATGAACAGAGCACCGTTGATGGCGTAGGCGAAGAAAGTGAGGTGTCGATCATCGACCGGCTCGATCAGTTCGAGAGGGCCGCCAGCATTAGCCAGTGCATCGAGAGAAAGAACCGCTACCAGCAGCACCAGCAGGTGGAAGGGAAGCGCCCAGCGTACTCGCCCCTGCTGCTCCAGTTTGAGGCCAAAGGGCAACAGCAGAGCCAGCGGCAAGAACGCAATCGATTTCCAGCCATCGTTTTGCCAGCCAAGATAATCCCCGACGAGCAACAGCGAGAAGTAACTGGCGGCGACCAGCAGGGTCGTGGTCCAGGCGAAAGCAGTCATACGCAACTGACCGAGGGCAAATAAGGACAATGCCATGCTGACCAGAGTCGCCAGCAACAACTGCTGGTTGGTGACGTTCTCGACTCCTAACCCCGTGAACAGTTGTTCGACATCGGGCGGCACTACCGCCAGCCACGAGAAACTTCTCAAGAGCGAGATCATCGCAGGAACCAGAGCCAGAACCGCGGAACTGAGGAACACCGCTGACGCCATCCGGTCGCCCTTACGCCGGGCAAACTCACCGGCTCCGATCGGCAACAAGCAGATGGATGTAGGTGCCAGCCAGC
>JBBWWE010000245.1:0-4556 GCA_050256595.1 Planctomycetota bacterium | reverse complement strand
CAATGCCGTAAGCAGCCGTGGTAGGTGCTGTGGGATTTAATGGGTCCCCGTCAGTTCTCATCCAATCCAGGACCGCTAAATCGTAGCCGTCCTGGGCAGAAAAGGAGTGCAATAGTGAATCATGCCCGGTAATGAAGATATCCCCTGCTTCCGTAGAACTAAGGGGCAACACCAGCAACGCCGCCAGCAGTAAGACTTGCCAAAGCCGCTGCAAGACAACAACTCCTGCGTGCTTCTTTCTGTACGGGGGATCGCTCCAGGATGATGTAGATGTAGATGAATTCAGATCTCGGGTGCGGGCCATCTCACTCCTCCTCACGAAACTTTTCGATAACTCATTGCCATGTCCTGGCGAAACGATGACAAGTGCTGCGGACGGGAGTTCCGCCCAAGGGGCATAATCTTTCCACGAGCACAATCAAGGATGTCTACCAGAGCAAAATAAAATTCAGAGCCATTCAGCATGATGAGCAGGAACGGGGCCTGAGACAAGAGCCAGCTGTGTGCATACAAAGGCAATGAATACCCCTGACAGCCTAGCGTCGAATGAAGCCCCAGCTGTGTGGCATGTTCTTATTCGGGACTCTCTCAGCGACACGGCTCGCTTGGGGGCGAGGTGTTTCGAAAGTACAATCGGGGAAGTCGTTCGATGTGTTCAGGTTGGAGATCTTCGATGCAGTACAGCGCCACTGGTGCCAGATGTCGTTTTTCATTTTGTTTTCTGATCGCGTTGTTCTCGTTGCTGTTGTGGACGCCCTGCGTCAATTCGCAGCAGACCAACGGTGAGTTCCGACGCGGCGATTGCCTCGTCGATGGCCACGTGAACATGGCGGACGCGGTGCATCTCATCGATTTCCTGTTCAATGCAGGCTTGATCGCTTGCGACGATGCTTGCGATGGCAACGATGACGGCATTCTCGATGTTCAGGACCTGATCGCGATCGTCAATCACATCACCGCATTCAACCCGATGCTACCTCCCGTGGGCGATTGCGACTTCGATCCGACCGATGACAACCTTTTTTGCGATGTGGCCTGTGATCCTCCGGTGGTTCCGACGACTTCTCCTGATCACACCATCAAGTTGGTGCTGGTAGCCAAGGCGCCGATGCAACTCCAGTTGGCCGTGACCTTCGATACTCCCGATCCACTGCTCGGTTTCACCTTTGGCGTTTGTCACGACCCGAACTTCTATCAGGTCGATACCGTGACCGAAGGTGTGGATCTGAACCAGAATCTTCCCGACTTCTACGAAATCGTCATCACGCCTGCGGGCTGGACCCTGGCGGCGTTGATGAGTGCTCTCAACTCGCAGGTTTTCCCTGCCGGCACGGATCTGAGTCTCCTGGGTGTGCAGTACATCCTCGATCCGCAGACCCCACCGACCAGCGAGATCTGTCCTTGCGATAGCCTCGGAGAACCGGAGATGGCGGTGCACATGGTTACCGAATCCGGGGCATCAGTTTTGCCCGGGGTCGAATGTGTGGTCCCGGTGATCTTTGATCCGAGTTTCTTCATGCGGGGTGACTGCAATGGCGATGGCGGATTCAATGTTGCCGATGCGGTTTTCCTGCTCAACTACTTGTTCATCTCCTCGACACCATTGACTTGTGAGGATGCCTGCGACATCAACGATGATGGATCTCTCGATATTTCGGATCCGGTCAACTTCCTGACCCACCTGTTTGTGGGAGGCCCCGCGCCCGCACCGCCGAACCTGAACACCGGCTGTGGCCCCGATCCGACTCCCGGCGACCCTCTCGAATGTACCGCGGGCACCTGCCCCTGAAATTTGAGTCCTCGCTGCTATGGACAGAGAGTTCCCTCGCTACAGTCGATGGAGTCCGCCGTGGGATCGTTTCCGCAGTTCGGATATGGCGGAGGTAGCGTCTCTCTACGACCAAATAGCCAGTCGAGTTGATAGACCGGATCTGCGATGTCGATCTGGCCGTCGTCGTTGACGTCGCAGGCATCGGCGCAGGGCGGATCGCCACTACCGAGGAACAGCAGCGAAAGAGCTGCGATGGCATCGGCAATATTCAGCTGTCCATCCGCATTGCAGTCCCCCCGGCGCATCAGCGGTGAGGGTGGAAAGCCCGGAATCAACGAATCGGCGCTGATGGCTCCCGCGACAGCATGCCCGGTCACCAGCAGTGTGCCATCGGTCGGAGCGGCGGTGGCGCTGAAGCCGAAGTTGTAGAGGTAACCCCAGCGCAGCGGATTCTGTGGCGGCGCATTCCAGCGGATGGCAGCGGATTCGATGTTGATCTGCCACGGCAGATCGTCGTAGTCGAGGCTCTCGATCTCCGGAGCATGGAAATAGGGGTCGGTGATCTGCACTCCTGGAGTCAGCGGGATTTCCAGTTCACCGACATGGCGTGAGAGGTTGTGATTCCAGATGGCGTACTCGTAGCGCCAAGTTGTTTCCGTGGCATCGAGTGGGAAAGCTTTTACCGCGATGAAGGCAATCCCGTCCGATCCATCTTCCGGAGTGATCTGCGAGACGGTGCTCCCCGACCAGGCGAGGATGGCGGGGCCGATCTGACCCGGCTCCGAGACAGAAAACTGCCAGGAGTTTCCCGGCGATCCGGAGGTGATGGTGACCGGTTCATGGATCATGTTGTCACCAGGGTTCGGATCGTCGTGAGCGATGTAGAGCGCCTCGACGAACAGATCCGAGTCCGGGTTTATCGACGGATCGAGGTCGACATCGTGAACCCGCAACCGTCGATCAACAGGGGTGGTAGATCCCAGCGGTCCATTCAGGATGGAAGTGTTGTAGTCGTAACTGCCACTCCACGGATCGATCTCACTGCGCGGACCGAGAATCGATTGGGTGCCGTTGTAACCAGCACTGTAGATGTCGGAACAGCCGATACCGAGAGTGTAGGGATCGGTGGGTACCGTACAGCCAAGTCCACACGCAGTGGCGGTGGTCGCGGGACCTGGAGCGTGTTTTGCCCACGAACTGCCGACTTGAACGATGCGATCCGCCGACACCCGGTACAGGTTGAAGACCATGAACGGATGCCGTGGGTCCGGGTTGCCGTGCCAGTCGAGCGGTTCGTCTCCATGGTTACAGCACACCGACTGCAGCATCAGGCCGACTTCATCTCCTTCTCGTCCCAGCTGGCTCATCTGCTGGTGATCTCCGGCGATCAGATCGGGTGCCGGCAGGTAGGCAGGGGGAACGTCGAAGAAACTCAGGGACCAGCCAAGGAGAGTGCCACTTTCGCCCGCAACCTGATCCTCGATCTCGAGAGTCCATTCTCCCGCGGGAATCGACGAGCAAAGATCGATCAACGAACCCGGTCCAGATGGACGCATCGAGGCACCGATGTTGTAGGGGGCTGCTGCCGGTGGAGCCGGCTGCCAGTAGATGGCGTGCAGACCGCTACCGGAACCGCCGTTGTACAGGATCACCTGTTCTCCCTCGGCAGAGAGAAGCCGCAACTGCAGATCAGAGATGCGAGGATGGTCGATCTCGACCTCGACGCGCAGATCGGCAGCCAGATCGGTACCGCTGACCAGGGCAGTGGCGAAGGTGAATCCGTTATCGTTGAGCAAGCCGGTCGAACCGGCAACTTCTTCGATGGGCGAAGCGATCACGTCGATTTGTTGACAGATCGGAGTGGCGGATCCGGGGGCGCCACTGGAAAGCAGGCATACCTCGACCGATGCCGGCCACAGGAACCCGGAGATCTGTTCTTCGTGAAGGGTGCCGGCAGCGACCGAACCGGTCGATGAGTAGGGCACATTGTCGATGAGCAAGGTAGTCGAGGTGAGGTTCTCCACCGCTTGCCAGCTGATGTCGAGGTTTCCACTTCCGTCGTTCGAACTCACCATGAAATTTTCGATCAAGGCAGGCGAGAACTGCACCTGCAAGGTGCCGGTACCTGCATCGCCTGGCTGCCAGCCTCCGACGCGAAACAACAATGGATCTCCGGTGGCGACGATGACATCGGAGACCAAAGATGTGAAATTGCTACAACCGGAGGAGTCGCCGTTACATCCGAGTGGCACGAGCCCGCTGCAATCCCCACCGTAGACCGCCAGGGTGGTATCGAAGGTCGCCATCGAACAGGTCGATACCTGCACCGAGCCGTTGCCCGGCGATGTCCACTGGTACCAGATGTCCTGGACCAGCTCCCCGGGTAAGGATGCGGCACAGGGTGATGGATCGAACGGTTCGTTGCCATCGGTGGCCGAGGTGGTGTCGAAATCGATGGTCTCACCGACGATCTCGATTGCGCCACCACAGTTGTCGTTGATCGGCGCGCCGAAGATGGTGCAACAAGATTCGGCGCTCTCGCTGCCGGAGACGGCAGCAACACACAGAACCACCTGCTCGCCGATCCCCGGAGCTGTGCCTCCGCTCCAACTGGTCGCAGAGGGATCGAGGCTCTCGGTCAGGACTCCATCGAGGAAGATCTCCCATCCATCGACAGGCAGTGGGGCTTCCCAGCTGGCGGTGAGTCCGGCCCCTGCCGTTGCACATTGCAAGTTCAGCGGGGGGGCGGGTCCCTGAAGATCGACGATGAGATCGCCACTTCCGA
>JBBWWE010000244.1:0-8926 GCA_050256595.1 Planctomycetota bacterium | reverse complement strand
GATGGCTCGATTTTGTTGATCGGTCAGATCGAAATCGAACGGGAACCAGCGAATTCGTTCGAGAACCTGGTCGAAAGTTGTAATCGCTTTACCGTAGTTGTTGTCATCCATGGCACGACGTCCGGTGAGATATAGCCTCTCAAGCTCGAATACGTCCTGCTGGAGCCGAACATTCTTCTCCTCGACAAGACGACGCCGAAGATCCTGAATATCACCGCTCCGATCCCCCAGGATCAACATCACCGTATCCAGCATCTGTCGAGCGCTCTGGTTACTGGGATCGAGGCGGGTCGCCTCTTGCAACTTCTCCTCCGCCTCGACGTACCTGAGTTCGTTCATCAACTTCTGTGCTGCCTCTTTTGCAGTCTGAGAAGCTTTCACTCGCTCCTGTCCCTCGAGGGAAATGTCACGGATCAGTTCATCCACTTCACCGTCTTGAAAGGCAACAACGGGACTGGCCGTTCCACAAACAAGCATCAGGACTAACGCAAAAATGCTTGAAGCGATTCGCGTGGATGGTGCCCTCAGGATGTTCGTCATCAATCTCTCCTTGCTTCGCAAGGCCTGTGGTCTCTGACCACCGGGCCACTTGCAGGGCGTATCCGGAGTACGAGATCTCCAGATCTCCCATTTCTTTCCGATTTCAACCACGAGAGACTCACGCGAGCCTCCCACTCCTGACCGGAACCAGCACGTCTGATCCCGGCTTCCTCAGTTGACTGCTGTCAATCAACACTGTTTCAATCAACACTGTTTCAATCCACACCGTCTTGACTAGCGATCATCTCCACCAAACAACCCTCCACCTGAGCGTCGCGGCTTCGGTGGTTTGTCTGGCTTGGTTTCCGTTGCTGGAACTTCCTCGCCCGCGCCTTCTTCCTCGGTACCTTCTTCAGAAGTCACCGCCGGGTCGGGATCGAGATTTTCCCAACCTGCTGGGTCGAGTGGCAACGGAGTGTCATTGTTCTTGAGGTAAATGCGCTTACCCGCGTCATCCTTCAAGACCGCATATCGGCCATCCGCAGTATCCTGGATTCGCTCGAGGCGAAAACCCGTTTCGAACAGATCCGGCCCACTCTGGCCATCAGGGGTTTCGGTAACGATCTTGGTGTTGCGCTTGGTGGAAGTCGCGGCCCAGTCCCAGAAGGAGTACTGGACCGTCACTCGTCCCGGCACCAGATTTCCACTGGTATCGAGGCGCCCGATCTGCGATCCGCTAACCCGCCAGACTGCATCCGCGGGATAAAGAACTGCTCCACTCGAGTCACTGGTCACCAGATCCGACCCATTACTGAAAGCGATCGAACTACTGGAAAGTCCTCTCGTCACCACTCGATAGTTGTAGGAACTCTTCGGTTCGAGACCACCAGCGACCAGTTCGAAAGCTGCCCCTGAAGCCGATACCGCAACCGTCTGCAACTTCTCCCACTCGCCCTCATCGGACCGAACCTCCAGTGTGCAGGATACAATTTCGGCACGCTCAAAAATGGCATGACGACCGGAGATCTTGTGATGGGTTGTATTCGAATCTCCATCACGAACCACACTGACCGTAGAAATCCGTGCAGAGATCAAAGAAGGCGGAAGAGACACCTCGGTCCTGAACAGTTCCAGACGAGCCGGACGACGATAAAAGGACCATTCCGGTAGCGCCGTTTCTCCCTGGAAAGAAAACGCCTTACGCACTTCAGCCTCGACCGAAGGAGCAGTTCGAGCCCCCAGGTCCTGTTCGGCAGCCCGTTGCTCAATCGTCACGTTCGCTTCATCGATGGCTGTTGAGAGTTTCCCACCGCTGTCTGGCATCAACGCAGAGATGGAAAATCCCGCGACCAGGATCAGAACTGCCAGGGCAATGGCGATCTTGTCGATGTTCTGCACTTTCCTAGCCTCGTTCCTACCCGGTGACCGGGACAGTTACTGCCTCGATCACGTCCAGTTCCAGCAACAGGTTCACCGGAGGTTCAGAATCGAGACCCTCGGCACCATCTTCTACCTGTTCAACAACATCAAAGATCAAAGATTTCCGATCTTTGGCCAGCGCCAGATGGCTCACCTCGAAGTCGATGAAATTATGGCGTAGCAAACCGTCAACGATGCCACCGACGCGAGCCGGGGGAACCAAGGCGCGCAACACGACCGGAAATTTGAGCAGTCCTCCCGAATCGTCATCACGAGCACGACGGGTTTTTTTATCTATGGATAGTTCTTCGATGGTGGCGCCACGAATCGAAATCACCCTGTCGACGAGATCCTTCTGGACCCGCCAGCGTCGCTCGTAAGATGCGATCTGATTGACATCAGTAGCATCCTCCTGGACTGCAAAGGGCAACTCGGCATCGTCTGCCAGACCCGCATGCGTGCGGTACCGACTCTCAAGCAAATCGAAATCATCTCGGTATCGAGTCGACCAGGAACTGAGATCATCTACGACACCTTCGACGAACAGTGCGGCTCGATTGTTGTGAAACTGCTCGGCGCGATCGATTTGCTTGCGCCAGTTGGCGAGGTACTTCTCCTGTGCCTCGACCAGATCCTCGGTAGGCAGTTGTTCGGAATCCATCTTGGCGTACTTCTGGATCGCCTTGTTCGATCGAGACAACTTCTTGGTCACGTCCTCGTAGGCTTGCATCTTCGGCCAAACGAAGACAAAGAAGAGTACGATCCAGCCGAACAGGATGGCCCCGAGAATCGACCAGAATACCTTGTCCTTCATGATGCCCCCCTACCCTTCATCGCCATCACCGCTGGTCACGCCGATTTCTGGAAGCGGCGGATGGATCCAGCGGATCGTCCATGGATAGAGCGTCACACCGTGATTGAGTTCTTCTTCTCCGCCTCTCGACCTGCGGCCACTCTTGAAACTCTCATGCGGGCTCCACAACAAGAGGGTTTCCTGCCCCACTTCTCGCGAAACACGCGGTCGGGCTTCATCGACCGGGCCGTAATTGTCAGAGAGTGCACTCTCGATGGGATTCACGATCAATTCCTTGAGTTTCTGGTCGTTGGTCTGCGCGTCGCCCTGGTCATAGCGGAATCCCTGAACAACGACGAGAAATCTGTCATCGAAGACTTTCATTCCCGAATCGACCTTGCGGCCCTCCTCGAGTACGGTTCCGAACTCATCGACCCGGACCCGTTTGACATCGACACCGGAGAACCAGGTCTTCTGGCTGTTGAAGACCTCCTGGTCCGCCTCGATCTGGCCGCGTGTACTTTCGAATTCGGGGCCGTCTTCACTTCGACCGGAGACGACCTGGGCTTGTTGATCCATCGACAGAATCGATCCGATCATCTCCATGATCTCTCGTGGAGCCAGTCTTCCCTGACCTCGAGCCACCAGTTCTTCCTGTCTCGACTGGAGAGCCAAGGTCTCCTGATCTGCAAGTTCGGCCAGACGATCCTGGTTGGCGTCGAGTTCCTTGACCTTGTTGGTGGAAGCAAGAACCTCCGTGGCTCGATCAATCTTGCCACCGAAGTTGAAGATGAGGAAAGCGATCAACAGATACAGGCTCGCGGCGGCAACCAGTACGGTCTTCTGTTTCTTGCGGAACTCGACGGCTTCCTGCTTTTCCTGCGGAAGCAGGTTCAGGTTCACCTCTCCCAGCCCCAGTGCCTGCAGACCGGCCCCGATGACGGGACTGAAGGTGGGCAGGTCCTGCGCCAGACCGGCAGCGTTTGCTTCTGCGGAGATTCGAACGCGATTGAGGTTCTTGGCCATCTGAACGCGGATCCGCAGGTTCTCTTCGAGGAACTTACGTAGACCGACCAGTTTGCTACTTCCGCCGTAGAGGAAAAGATCGTCGACCTTGACCTCTCCGACCCGCGACTTGTAGTAGCCGATCGATCGATTGATCTCGCTGACAAGATCGCGCAGTAAAGGTTGCAACACCTGGAAAATCTTTGCGGCATGCTCTGAACGCGCCGCCGTCACCTTGAGATTCTCTGCCTCTTCCTGACTGCAGCCAAATCGCTCCTCCAGAGCTGCGGTGAAATCTTTGCCAGCGATGGGAAGGGATCGGAACCAGAAACGGGGCCCGTTGACGATGATCAGATCGGTATGGTCCGATCCGATCTCGAGAGCCACAATCGGTCGGGTCGGACGCAGATCGAAGCGGATCAGGTTCAGCAAGCCAACATTACCCAGGGTCAGAACGTCGATATCGAGCCCGTCCTGGGAGTAATCGACCAGCATGTCGGAGACTTCCTCGGAACGGACCGCAAAGATGCCGACTTCTTTCTCACCATCTTCGGTGTCACCACTGACATGGCTTCCCCAGATCACCTCATCGATGGGCAGCGGGATATTCTGCTGGGCTTCGTATCCGATCAACTCCTCCAGTTTCTTGCCATCGACAGGAGGAATCGGGATGAAACTGGTCAGAGCCGAACGACTGGGTAAAGCCACCACGAGGGCCTCACTCAGATCGTGTTTGGAAGCAAGCGTAGCCACGGCTACGGCGGTGCCATCGGCTTCTGTGCCTGGTGGGTGATCGATCTTTTCGGCCTGAAGGACTTCCGCCCCACTGCCTGAGCGCTGGATCCTCACCGCTTTCAAGGACGTCCGTCCCGAATCGATGCACCAGACCTCAACAAACTCGGCCATGATACCTCTCTCTACCGTTGCGCCTTCATCCAGCGCCCTCGTCGTGCGTCTTCTTCGTGTCGCGCGCAATCACCGTCTTCACAAACAAACAGCAGCGCGGCGAACCACAAAGCACATACCAAAGATCCAGATCATCCTCGAAACCGCAGCAATACTGTCGTCAACGGCCCGCTTCTGGCACAAAATGGCCGCCTCCGAAAGCGAACCCGAACAACGGGAACTCGAATCGAATCGATCCCGTCGAATCGGTCACAGCGGTAACTTCTTTTCCGTAACCAGTGTCATTTGCATCTACATTTGCCGACTCGAAACGTCGACAGCAGTCACGACAAAACCAGTACGTACATGATCAGTAACGATACGCTTCGAAGAAACGCGAGGAGCGAAATCGAACCGTGGAGATTCGTGAAACGGGTCCAGCAAGCCTGGGCACCAAACCGTGATCCTGACCGATCCGTTTGTCACGTACCCCACGATAGTCTTCTCGACTCTCGCTCGCAGACCATCGCGCAAAACTCCCGGCACGATGTCCAATCCCTGACCTCGAACGGAGCAATACCCTCGCTCCGAGGTAAAGGGTGCATTCCTTTCCCACGATCCACAGAGGTCATCCACCCCCCTCGGTGGGCCCGTACGCCGCATCGGGGGGAGCCATTCAGGCCCCTGGGAGCCCGGAGTATAAATCCAGGAGGGTTTGAGTCAACGTCCCGGAGATTCTGCAGAGCGTGTATTCGGAACGTCTTGTGACGATCAGGAGCGACCGGCACCGGGGGTCAGATCGAGGTACTCGATGACCTGCTGGAGATCTTGCCAGCAATGACCCTTGTATTGCTCCTGGCGCAGCAGAAATGCCGGGTGATAGGTGGCGATGACCGGAATCCCCTGCCATTGGTGCTGCTGGCCCCTGAGCCGCTTCAGAGAAGTCTCCTGCCCGGTCAGCCAGCAGGCAGCGGGGCGCCCCAGGGCCACCAGGATCCTCGATTCCACCAGCCGGATGTGGGCCTCCAGATAGGATCTACACGCCTCGATCTCGGCCGGCTGAGGGTCGCGATTGCCGGGCGGACGGCACTTCAATACATTGGCAATGTAAACCTGATCCCGGCCCAACCCCAGCGCCGCGATGATCTTGTCGAGCAACTGCCCCGCACGGCCAACAAACGGTTCTCCGCGGCGATCCTCCTCGTGTCCCGGCGCCTCACCCACGAACATCAGGTCCGCATCGGGGTCACCGACACCAAAAGCGGTCAGATTTCTCGATTCGCACAGCCCGCAGTCTCGACAATTGGCAACCTGGAGCGCCAGCTGGGCGAGCTGCTCGGGTTGAGAGGGCCGTGATTCAACGCTCTCGGGGGATTCCACCCTCTCGGGGGCGGTTACCTCCATTTCGCCACCACTACCCAGGGTCCGCCGGATACCCCAGCCACGGATCGCGTGGCAGTGAACATCCGCTCCGTAATGTGGAAACTTCTCAGATGATCGCTGTTTCCGGGATGCGTTTAGATCTGTCGACAAGACGGGTCTCCCTGCCGAACGGTCTGCCGGTCAGTACGCGCCGATAGACGAGATCCATGGCGCTGATCGAGGGTCGCAGTGACCTCGCTTCCCCGGCACCACTGATCGTCGCTGTGCTGCTCGATCTCGACTCTCAGACCTTCTCGACTCAGTCCCTCGCCGACGATCCGATCTGGATGGTGCTGAACCGTTTCGATCAACACCTGGACACGTTCTCCGATGCGTCGCTCCAGTTCCGCCGCCTGCACCTCGGCACATAACTGGCGCGCCTGCTTCATCCGACGCTGGCGAATCTCCAGTGCAAGATGACCATCGAGACGTGCGGCCACGGTCCTGGGGCGCGGGCTATAGGGAAACAGATGGACCTTTTGAAAGCGCATTTGTTCGATGATCGCGAGGGTCTCCTCGAAATCCTGCTCGGTTTCGCCGGGAAAGCCGACGATGACATCGGTGGCGATAACGGCTCCTGGCAACTGAACTCTGACCTTCTCCATCGCAGAGACGTATTCGTCGACGGTGTAATCGCGGCGCATCCGTTTCAGAATCCGATCACTGCCGCTTTGAATCGGCACATGGAAAAAGCGGCACAGCCCCTCGTCACGAGAAAAAGCATTAAGGAACGAATCAGTGAAGGCCCCCTCGCCGATCGATGAAAGACGGATTCTGTCGATGCCATCGATGTGCCGCAGCCGATCCAGCAAACTGGCCAGACCGTCTTCCACTCCAAGGTCACGCGCCCATTGCCTCAGGTGAATCCCGGTCAGCACCAGTTCCTTGAAGCCCGCTGCCGCAAGGCGGCTGGCCTCGGAGATCACCGCATCCGGTTCACGGCTACGGGAACTACCGCGCAGGTATGGGAGGATGCAGTAACTGCAAAATGAATCGCACCCGTCCTGGATCTTCAGGAAAGCCCGAGTCCGGCCAGCAAAGTCGGAAACCTCCAGTGAGAAAATATCGCGCGATTTGCGGCCAGGTTTCTTGCTGAGAAGGGCTTCGCCCTGCACCACCTCGGCGACCCGGTGTTTTTCCTCGTTGCCGATCAGATGCACCACGGCAGGAATTTTGTTCAATCGATCTCGATCATCTTCGGTCATGCAACCGGTGACGATGATGGTGGCACGTGGGTTCTTGCCCGCCAGCGAACGGACACGTTCGTGCACCTTCTGTCCGGCTCGTTCGGTGACGGTGCATGAGTTGACCACGACCAGATCGGTATCGACCGCTTCAGCGCTCTCGCGATAACCGAGGTCGATGATCTCTTCGCGAATCGCCTGGGTTTCGTACTGGTTGATCTTGCAACCAAAGGTCACAAAAGCACAACTGGGCAACTGCTGACCTCTCCATTTGCCAGAAAATCCAGAATCTAGGACTGCGACGATTTCAGATGAACTCCCGCTTCATCCTCGAGCCAGCAATAACTGCGATGCTCATTTCCCATCTCGAAAGCGTGTGGAACCTCGATGCTACATCGGTCCCCTACACTGGGGCAACGAGTATGGAATGGACAACCCGAGGGCGGGTTGATCGGGGATGGAACATCTCCTTCCAGCAGGATTCGATCCTTCCTTCGCTCGATATCGGGTTCCGGAACCGCAGAAAGCAGCGCCCTGGTGTAAGGATGCCGGGGATCACTGTAAAGATCCGTAGCGGCCGCCTCCTCGACGATCTTGCCCAGATACATCACTGCCACTCGATCGCTGATGTGCTCTACCACGGCCAGATCGTGGGCAATGAACAGGTATGAGAGATCGAACTCCTGCTGCAGATCGAGCAACAGGTTGATGATCTGTGCCTGAATCGAGACATCGAGTGCACTCACTGCTTCGTCGCAGACGATGAACTCTGGCTCGACCGATAGCGCACGGGCAATTCCGATCCGCTGCCTCTGTCCTCCTGAGAACTCATGAGGGTACCGATTGATGTGATTGACCGGGTCGAGTCCGCAACGATCCATCAGGTGTTCGATCCGGTCACGGATCTCATTGCCTTTCCCCATCTGATGAATCCGGGGACCCTCACTGAGAATCGAGCCGACCGTCATTCTCGGGTTCAGCGATCCGTACGGATCCTGGAATATGATCTGCATCCGTTTGCGCAGATTTCGCAGGGCGGCCCCCTCGGTGGCACGGACATCCTGACCATCAAAAATGATTGTGCCCTCGGTCGGTTCGACCAGTCTCAGGATCGACCGTCCGACCGTCGTCTTGCCGCAACCGGATTCGCCAACCAGGCCGAGCGTCTCGTGCCGGCCCAGTTGAAAACTGACTCCATCGACCGCCTTCACGTGGGCAGAGACCCGCGAAAAGACGCCGCTGCGGATCGGAAACCAGGTCCGTAAATCCCGCACCTCGAGCAGTGGAGTACCCTTGTCAGTCACTGGCTTGCTCCAGAGGGGCCGGAATCCATCTCGAGCAGGTTCGCCCAGTGATGACAGGCGACCTGGTGCTGATCGTCGATCTGCTGCAACTCGGGTTCCGTTGCGGCGCATTCCTCGGTGGCATGACGACAGCGAGGGCGAAATTTACAACCACTGGGAAACTCCAGGGGGTTGGGCACATTGCCCTCGATCACCTCTAATCGATCGTTACCACTATCGAGACGTGGCAAAGACCGAAACAACCCGATCGTGTAGGGATGTCTGGGTTGTCCAAACAGTTCATCTACCGGAGCTCTTTCGACCACTTTTCCTGCATACATGACAACAACGTGATCGGCGTTCTCGGCCACCACTCCCAGATCATGGGTGATCAGCAAGATGGCCATTCCTTTCTCCTTCTGAAGATCTCGGAGCAACTCGAGGATCTGCGCCTG
>JBBWWE010000243.1:0-1542 GCA_050256595.1 Planctomycetota bacterium | reverse complement strand
CGCGGCGCTGGGTCAAGGACTCCTGGCGCTGTGTCAGCAGCGATTCGGGAAGCTCCATCTCCACCGAATCGCAGATCTTTTCGGCCAGCAACCCCTCCTGGCGCGCATCTTCCTGCGCCTGGCGATTGGACTCCAGATTTTCGCGAACCTTGTTTCGAAGATCCTCTTCCGACTCGACTCCAAGACGCTCGATGAAAGCCTCGTCCAGTTCGGGTGTCACTTTTTTCTTGGCATCGCGCACACTCAAGCGCAACGTGCCTGCCTTTTCCCGATGCTCGGCATCGGGAAAATCGTCGGGCACCTGAACCGGTTTCTCGATCACCGCATCCTGGGCCGCTCCGGCCAGCGCCTCGCCAAGATCGGGGATCTCCATCGAGTCGATGACATTGTCGCCGATCTTCATCACCACTTCCGGTCGTTCGAAGATGGGTTCGTCCTCGACCAGCAATGCCAGATCGACCACCACGTAGTCGCCTTCTGCTTGCTCGCCGACATCCATCGGCTCGAGAGTCGATGCCTGCTCGCAGATCATCTCCACCTCGCGATCGACCTCGGTCTCCTCGACTGCGACCGGCTCCGCCTTGATCTTGATCCCCTTGTACTCGGGAAGATCGAAGGTGGGCTGGACATCAAAAACGACCTCGAAGGCAAAGGGAGCATCGACGACGAACTCATCATTTTCGAAAGCAACGCTGCCGATCAGCGGTTTCCACTCGGCGGCCTCGAACTGTTCCTCGACGGCGCGGCCTTTCAGCTCTTCCTCGACATCGGACTGAACGCCCGTGCGATAGCGCTTCTTGATCAGCGCCAGCGGCGCCTTGCCCTTGCGGAATCCGGGAATCTGCACCGTATCGCGCAGCTGGCGGTAGGTGTTGTCGAGTTCTTCCTCGACCTTTTCCTGCGAGATCTCGATCTTGAGTCGCTTGCGGCAGGGTCCCTCTTCGATCACCTCGATCTCGCTGACGATGGCCTGCGGGGCCTCGTCGGCATTGTCAGAGGTGGTGTCGACCGGCGCTTCTTCGGTGTTCACGTCGGCGGATTCGGCGTCGTTCATGAAGTCCTCTCTGCCCGATCTCGCTTCTGGCACGATGCCAGATCGGAAATCATGGTCGCACCCTGCAAAAGTGTCAACGCATGCCGACTGCTGGATGCTCCATAAATGGGTGAATTGCCGAAATTCGCCAGAATTTGGCGGGTGCATCTGGTTGTCGGGCCCCGGCATTCATACGATCTTTTACAACCAGGAGCACCACCGTGACCACTGACAACCGAATCGATGCCCTCGAGCCCTGGGTCCGCACGCTGAAGCGAGTGGCCTGCCTTTCGTGTCGACTGTTCGCCGCAGGGTTATTTGTTGTGGCTACGAGCATGCACAGCGTTCCCGTGTCTGAAGCTTCTGCGCAAACTACAGCCGCACTGGTCCAGAAGATCATCGATGATCGGGTCGAGGCGGGGCTCGCACCTGGGATTGTGGTGGGCATCGCCCGCAAAGACGGAACCAAGGAGTTCTATGCCGCGGGTACGCTGAAGGCGGATGGCACC
>JBBWWE010000242.1:0-3260 GCA_050256595.1 Planctomycetota bacterium | reverse complement strand
CCCGAAGAGATAGGGTGTCCACGGCAATTGACGAAACCTGCGGGCGACACTGGCATCAATTCCAAAGGCCGAGATCTTATCGACCCCGTCAACCCCTGAAACATAAGCACCATCGACCCACCATCGGAGGTCACTGTTCATCTTCCTACCGTGAGATTGGATTCCGACGAAGAAGGGGGATTCGTTGAGACTATCCGAGTTGCTGAAATCGATCTCTTCCCGGTCCTGGACGATGTCGATGATGTAGAGCGCGTGGTGTGTACGACTTTCGGGTCGCCAGCGAGCCACGAAGATCCTGTTCTGCCGATCTTCGATGGCCGAAGTAGTCTCGCCCAGTAATGTTGACCAGGAAGCCTCAAGTGAGTAGGGACCTTCTTCCCATTCCAGTCGTACCGCATCCAGGGAAGTGTCATAGAACCACTCCCTGCCCTCATCGAAGTCCATTCGGCCGATCTGAAGCGAGACAGGGAGGTCACGAACTCCTTGCTGGAAATAGTAGAACTCTTCCAGGAATCGTTTTTGGTTGGCGATGATGTCCTCCACGTCGCCACCGTTATCATCGTCCTCCTCATCGATTCTGTTGGATTTCTTCCAGTTTCCTTTGCCGAAAAGGAATCGTTCACGATCGATGGGCCAAGTTGCCTCAATGCTGATGCTAAGTTGTCGGTCAGTACGATAGGACCCATTTAGATGGTGATTGTCTCGCTCTTCCCACTCATGTTTGATACGCCCCCCGATGAGGAGATTGCCATTGTGAATACGAATTCCATCAGATGGTCTCCAGTCGTCCCACTGGATCCTGCGTTGGGCTGATTTACGAAAAATTCCGTCAGGGATCTCGGTACCGGGTCCGATGCGGCAACGAATACCATTCACCACCACGATGGGAACCCCATCCTCGTCGAGTTCTTCTGCCTCTATGAACCCTTCCAGTTCGATGATGCCGTCTTTTTTCGGATCGGGGGAGGTGTCCACTTCGACTTCGAATGCCCTGAAGTGGAAGGGCTTGTCGAAGACCCCTTCGATATTTAAACGCCAACCGGCTTCCAGTTGTGCCAGTTCGGGAGAATCATCTTCATCGTCTGCGTCGTCGAAGTCGGTATCTTCGGTGATCAAGATGGTGAAGGGGCCGACCAAAATAGTATTCGCCTTGATGTCGATGGACTCGATGACACCTTTGATCTCTCGGAACTCATCGGGTTCCTCCCTGACGAGTTTGATCGCCTCCAGCGATTGGCCGTCCCAGCGCCCATCGATCTCGACACGACTTCCGACGGGAAAATCCCCACTCACGGGGTCGTCGGTCTGCAAAGGTGCGGCAAGAAGTTGGCAGTGGCTTGCCAGCAAGAGGATGACGAGCCAGATTTTCATCCGATGACTCCTTGCCACTCACCAGTGCTTTTCAGCAGATCATCCAGGCTCGAGAGCATCTTGGTGATGAGATTCTCGTGTCGTTTGCGCCGCGAGTATATCAGCGAGATCCGCGCCAGGGTCGAGGCAGTCCAGGCGATCAACGACTCGCGTTCGATGCCTCGCTCGATCGCGTCCTGCGACAGAATCTTGCCGATCGATGGCCAGGGAACGGGGCACCCTTGCTCGGCTCTCAATCGACAATGAGCGATGATATTGCCGGGATCGAGAGCTCCACTTCCCCGGGCAAGCAGGTCCAGATCTATGAGGTTGCCACCTTCCCATGAGGTGAGGATCTGCTTGTCGTGAAGATCCCGGTGGGTCAAGACCAGTTGCTGGTCACCGATGGCAGCGAGACGTTCGATCACCTTTTCAACCAGTCCGGTGATCTCGGTATGGGGTTCTCTCAGAGTGCGATGGAAAACCTCCAATCTCTTGTTCAGAATTCGAATCTCCTCCTCGGTCGTATGGATCGGAAGTTCGTCACTGATTTCGCTGGAGGAGAGCCATTGCAAGATCTGTCGCATCGATTCCAGATGTTGATCGAGCCACAGACCTGAGGTCCATTGCTGATTCAAACTCAGTCCTGGGCACTCCTCGATGATGAGGATTTTATCTTTTGGATTCCAATCCAGGACTTCGGGGGTACGCCATAGCCCTCCTGCAGAGCCTGCCCAGAGATGTCTCCATCTCTCGGCGGTGATGCGATCTTTGCGAAAAATCTTGGCATAGCAATGGACGTGATTCCGGGACAGTCTGAAGATACTGCGGCTGCCCACGCGCCATGCGACCAGTTGCATCGAATAACCCTCACCGATCCAGCGCGAGCAAGCACTAGCCATGTTGGGCAAACGTTTGTCGTTCATCGGTTCGAGCGCAGTGAGACTGCCATCGGCTTCAAGTTGATGCCAGTGCACGGCCGGATCTCCCGGATTTCCTGCTAGGCAGATCCAGCCACCGGTTTTTGATTCCTCGACACGTAACCAGGGGCCCGTATCACGAAGTGCCTTGGCCAGAGGGTCGATCAGTTTGTCGGTCCAGTTCATCGACGATCCCCTTCCAGACGGCGCTGGCACGCCTGCATCGAGGCGAGCAGTTTCGATTGCCAATCAGGGTCCAGTTTTCTCAGCGGTTCGGAGGCTCTTCTGAGCAGCGCCATCGCTCTTCCTGTCATGACCTGGTCCGGGGGCATGGTAACGGTGCTTGCGGCTTGATATCCATTTTCGAAGGCTGCCTCTGCTTGCTCTGAGACTCCACGTGAATGGAGATCCTCGACAAAGGAACCGACATCGAGGCAACCGTATCCTCTTCCTGCTCGATCAAAATCGACCAGCAGGGGTTGTCCCGCATCGAGCAGGATTTGATCGAGATGCAGGTCTCCGTGGAGTAACGACGACGGTTGCAACGACAGATCCAGAATCGCCGAGATCAGGGCCTGGCAGGCTTCACCGATCTCGCTGGTGTATTGAGGAACGAGCCGGGAAAGATCTGCTCTGATGATTTCGACCTCGTCGATCATCAACTGTGGCGGAGAGAGAGGTCTCAGTTCGAGCGGGAGAGCATGCAACTCGGCGACGGCACCACCGATGACCTCGAGGATCTGCGGAAGATCGTCACTGGAGATATCGATGTGCGATCCGGAATTCCACTGATGGGCGTAGAGAGAACCGTTGGATGCAGCCCCGAGGAATCGTGGTGTCCCGAACAACTTGCACTGAGCGGTGGCCATGGAGATTTCCTGGGCCTGACGAATTGATCGTCCCGCGCTTCCCTTCTTTTCGATCTTCAGGTGCAGGCGGACTCTCTGTTTGAGATCTTCGTCGAGATGGCGAAACTTCAACTTCGCCTTC
>JBBWWE010000241.1:0-9580 GCA_050256595.1 Planctomycetota bacterium | reverse complement strand
TCCGCCTCCAGCTCCCGCAGTACCACCGAGACCCCCAACGGGATCCAACGGATCACTGAGGTCGGGGACTCCCGCGTCTTCTCCACTGACATCGATAATACCAGCGATGTCGACACTACCCGAAGAGCGGAAGATCAGAGAGTTTTCCCCGACACCGGTCAGAAGTGCGCCCGCTTCGACCACGATCGATCCAAACTCGAACACTCCAAAAACACCGATATCGGAGATCACAGTCCCGGCATTGTCGGTGATAATTCCTATTCCCGGTGCCATCGCTGAGCCGGTGTCCACCTCATAAGGGCTACCGGCTGCAGTCAAGAGCAGTTGTGTCGTTCCCGTCCCTACATCGATGATGCCGGAGGAAACCCCGTAGGAAGTTCCATCCCCAACACCTAGCGGGGGCAGGAGTGACGATTCATCAAGGGTCCCGGGGGCTACAAGAGATCCATTGGTCTCGAACAGGACCACGCCATCGGCACCCACTCCCCCCTTCTGGATCTGAGATCCATTGGGAGATTCGAGCTGGATACCCCCTTCCCCACCGGCCGCATTGATCGCAGCGGTGGCGCCCACTTCCAGATTGCCGGTCGCGCGTAGGAGGAAAGTCCCCCCTCCGCCACCACCACCAGCACCGGCTGTGGTGCCATTGACGCCACGCTGTCCGTTGCCACCTGCAAGCTGGACGGTTCCAGTGAGGCGGACCGAGCCGTCTGCGACAACTCCAAAGGCACCGCCACCTCCGCCGCCACCTCCGCCGTTGTTGACAACGGGTGCCGCTGTGGTGGTAGGCCTGCGAGTACCGGCTCCACCGCCGCCACCACCGCCACCGCCGGCGAGTTGAATCCCGAGGGAATCCATCGTTGGACTACCCCCCCGTCCATCCGGAGAGCGGTTGGATAGATTGAAGGTGAAGGTGTTGATTCCATCTTCGCCGGCTGTACCACCGCCACCGCCACCAGCATTTCCAGCGCGAGTACTGTAGATGGAGGCGGGGATGACGAGATCGATCGATCCTCCCCCCTTCCCTCCAAGTTCTCCATCGGTAGATGGGACGAAATTCTCTGGCAACTGGGTCGTACCATTGATCTCCATCGATGCCCCGGTGCCACCGGCACCACCACCGGCACCGCCGGTGCCACCCGGTCCCGCATCGGAGCTAGTCCCCTGAACACCATCTCCACCAGAGAGATCGAGATCTCCCGCCAGCAAGAAGACGAGATCTTGAGGATCTCCCGTACCAGCGCAGCGAATGACGACGGGAAAATCGGCAGGACCAGAGAATTCAACGATCGCGTTCTGCTCCAGCACGAAACTGCGCACCTGGAACTCACCCGGTACCGGGCCAGCCGCCAGGATCTCTATCGGAGGATCCTCGGTGATGTCGAAAATGGAGCCATTCGACTGGTTCATGTCGTAAACACGATCCGCCTGCAAAATCACGTCGACGGTTCCTTCGCCTGCCACAGCACCCGGGTTCTGCTCGGGAGACAGGACATTGAACTCGAGGACTCCCCCGCCCCAGATCGCTCCACCGGCAAGTGGGTCGAGATTCTCGATGGTATCAAAACTCTCGGTGATCTCGCCAAGCGCAGATCCTGCGCTGTCATTTTTGACCACCATCACTCCGGATATCCAGATTCCCGCGTCATCGGTGAGAGCTGTTGCTGGCACCGGATCACCTAGTTCCAAACGAATGCGAGTCGTGACCTGGCCATCCGGAAAATCGACCGCACTGTCCCAGGTATACGTCAACAACGATCCCGCGTTGACGGCAAAAGGAATCTGACCGCTGAAACCGAAACTACCGGGAACAAAACCCTGTCCGTCGAAAGTGCCTTCCGCGGGAGTGCAATCGAACCAGTTGTCAGAAAATACCGGATCCTCAAATTCAGGTATCGAATCAAAACGACCTCGAACCGGAGCGGAAACGATGGCGAATTGAAGTGGGATATTTCCTGCGCGGATTCCCCCCGGCATCAAACCTGCCGTGGAGTAGGGAGGAACAGCAGAAATCTCACCGGGAGCCAGCAGGGTTGCCAGCGGAACCTGAATCGTCGAACTGGTGAGCGGGAAACCCGCAGTCGCAACAGAAAGGGCAATCCCGAGACCGGAGGTATCTCCCGAGGGGAGGATTCCGGTCGGCATCTCGACTCGAACCGCTTCCATATCTGAAGGCAAATCGTAATTGACATTGCCGGCACCACTTTGAACACTCGGTGAAGCGAGGTTGTTGGTGCCGTCATCGACCGATGCTCCGGTCACTCCGTTGAGGTTATACCCATAAATAACCACGGTATCGGGAACGATGTTTCCCCCAGCATTCTGAAGCACGCCGATTCCGTCGTCACCGATGGCAAATCCAACCACTTCTGGCGCAGCAGTGAAGACCCCAGCACCGGCAAAGATACCGTTGACATACAACTCGACGGTACCGCTGCGGACGCCACTAGGAACGACTACCTGCAGCACAGATGGAGAACCGCAGGAACTCGGATTCGAGGTGTCGACGGTGACGCTGAGCACCAGACCTTCCAGCAACGTATTGTTACTGAAACTGCGGAAGATCACCCGGTTGCCTTCGAGCTGGACAGAGAAGTTTATGCCGGTGAAGGTCAACTCGGTTCCGGCACCGCCTTGCTCAGGATTGACATCGTTGAGGGAAGGCGAGTCACAATCAGGAGGCGGTGTACCGGTTCCATCATCCAACACATTTCGGTGACCGGAATCGCACCCCCCGAGCATCACAGCAAACACGGCAATGGACAGAAGCACGAGTCTCATCGTGCGAGTCGACATGTCAGCGTTGAACACGCTGGCTCTCCTTTCCCCCGTGACATCCGGTAGTGGGCTCTGCCGGATCCGGGGCCTGGACGCTTCATTTCTGGTCAAGAAGAACCAACACCCTTCCAGCACCTCCCCGAGGCGGCGGGCTTGCAGTGGTTTCTTCAACACCTGTTTATTTTCAGCAAATCTTTGGCCAAGTGGTCCCAGTCTCACCAGGACCCGGACAATACGGTATTTCGGACTCTTTCCAACCTCCCGGAAACGAATTCCCGTCAAGTATGATTGACGGTTCGCATCGGCGCTGTGCCACATTTGGCACGACTTCCGAACGGACCCACTCCGCAAATCGGAGTTCTCGTCGAAAGCCGCCTGCAGACTCCAGAAACCATGAGTATTCCCCGACCGGAGTCCCCGAAGGACAGCAGTGGGGCATCGTATCCCGAGGGCGCAAAGAGTCAAGATCGGGGGAGGGTGGCATCGGGACGCTCGAAACTTCAGGATGGGGACAGGAGGGCCGTGGAGGCCCACCTCCGCCAATCGATAGCCGACCCGAAATTCGTCCCGGGAAAGTGTCTGAAAGGAGCGCAGGGTGGCTCGGTTCCTGAAACGACTGTTCGAGAAGGAACTGGCCTGGATTCGTTCTCGGCTACCCTTTCGGTCGCAAACCCCCGGCACCCCGACCAGGTCGAAGAATTTCTCAGCGGGGAGGCGCCGATCCTCCCGGAAAACAAAGCCAGGGCCAACCCGCCCGGTCCGGGCACCGATTCCAAAAGGTCTGCGGGTTGCCCCTACCGATAAACCACTCGAACAAGCCCCCCGGCTCGCTCGCGATCGAGAGGGTCCACTGCAAAGGGAGATCGCTCCGAGTCCATCCGATCCCTTCTCGGCGGTGGTCGCCTCGGTGATTCTCCACGGTAGCCTGCTGCTAATTCTGGTTCCTTTCTTGTTTCCGATAGCCGATCCCCCCCCGGCGCTCCGTACCTTTGTGATCCGCTGGGAGGCCAGGAAGCCAGAAACCAAAACCGAGCCAGAACCGGTCGCTGCCGCAGAACAAGAATCCGAGCAAGAGTCACCGGAAGTCCCCATCGAGAAACCTCTATCCGAACGGCAAACGGCAACCGCTGCCGGCCAGGAGCTGCCCAACGATGTTGCCGGTGTCGGAGCCAGCATCGGTTCCCAGGGCAACACCCGTCACGGCGAGGCCCGCTCCGGAGCAATTCGGATTCATGGCGGCAACCCCAACACGGAAGATGCGGTCGGCGCAGGGCTGCTGTGGCTGATCCGCCATCAGGAACCAGACGGAAGTTGGTCCCCTGATCACTTTGATCGTCACTGCGAAGAGCAAGACACACCTTGTGATGGTGCAGGCTATCGCGAACACAAGGCAGGAATCACAGCACTCGCTCTGCTGGCACTTCTCGGCGACGGAAATCTCCCGGATGAAGATGGGGATCCATCATCGGTCGCCTGCAGTCGAGCCCTACAATGGCTACTCGAGCACATGGACGAGAGTGGTTGCGTTCGCACCGATGTCTCTTCGGGTTCTCGAAACCTCTATGATCACGGTATTGCGACCTTTGCTCTTTGTGAGGCCGTCGAACTCACCGAAGATCCAGTCATCTCCGAAGCAGCTCGCCGCGCCATCCAATTTCTTGAGGCGAGTCAACAACCCGGCGGCGGTTGGGATTACACTCCCTCCCCATCGTTGCGAAATGACCTCTCCATCACCGGTTGGCAAGTTCTCGCCATTCATGCCGGGATCGAAGCAGGAATCCTTCCGAAATCACAAACCCTCCGATCACTCGAACGCTACCTCGGCAGGGCGATCGATGAAACCGGACGTGCCGTCTACTCCGACCGGGGACGTGGTCGAGGAAGAACTGGATACGGAATCGATGCCGTGGGGCTGATCACACGTCTCTCGATGGGGCATTCTCCCGTCTCCGCCACGAGCCTCATCAGCGCCCGAAGAATCGCCGACCACCCTCCTCGACCAGAAGTCCGGTCACAGTGGGATCAACATCCGCAATCGATGTACTACTGGTACACGGCAACACTCGCACTTTTCCATGTCGGCGGAAACCCGTGGAAAAACTGGAACGAACAACTGAAGCAACACGTTTTGCCTCTGCAGATCCAGCAGGGTGAAGCGATCGGATCATGGAGTCCTGATCCGAACTGGATCGGGGCTGCCGGAGGAAGGGTCGCCCAGACAGCTCTCGGGGTACTGACCTTCGAAACCTATTTTCGATACACTCCATTGCACCTGCGACTGGGAATCGCTCGCAACCCGAAAGATCGATGAAGGAGATGCGATGTTCGATCCTGAACTTTGTAGCCAGGGTAACATCAGAGATATCGATCGGCGGTGTATAGAGGAGTTTGAGATTCCTGGTTTGATCCTGATGGAGCACGCTTCCATAGGCGTCACCGTGTGTGCAATTGATCTACTGGGGCAACGCGGCAGCAAAATCGAGGACAAGAGAATCACGGTTTGTTGCGGTCCGGGCGGCAATGGTGGAGACGGTTTTGCCATCGCACGACATCTTCATGCTCTCTCTGCCAGGGTGCAAATCGTCGACCTGGAACCTCACTCAAACCATGTCGACCGGTCGACCAACCGATCCATCTGCGAGCGTCTGGGGATTCCGATTGCCACAGAATGCGATGCTTCAGAAGATGACACGATTGACCTCATCATCGATGCGGTACTCGGTAGCGGAGTCAGTCGCCCCCCCACTGGATCACTCGAGACCGCCATCGATTGGATGAACGAACAGCCCTGCGACATACTATCCGTGGATCTACCATCGGGTCTGGTCGCGGATTCCGGCGAGGCTCCGGGAAAAGTGGTCCGCGCGACCCGGACCGCAACCCTGTGCCTCCCCAAACCGGGCTTCTTGCAACCTCTGGGACTCGAGGTAGTGGGAGAACTGTGGATCTGCCCCATCGGAGCGCCTGCTGTGCTTCTCCACGGTCCGGCACCGTCATTTTCGCCGGATCCGCTGCCACTTGAGTTGAAACCGGGTTTCCCGCTCCAGTCGAGATGAACAATAGAAACGGATCCGCTACTATAGAAGCAGTGGAGCCGGATCGGCTCCTGCTGCGGTAGCGAAGAATCGAGCGCTCGATCAGGAGGATCGAACAATGAAACTCATCGAGAAGTTTCTCTGGGGAACCTTCGGGCTCATCCTGCTTGCAGCCCTCGTGTGGGGATTCATGGTAGGACTACCCAGCACCATTCCCGCTATCGCCATGAAGTCGGAGAAGATCACGGAACAGGAACTGAGGAGTGAACTCACAACCGAGCAAAAGGTGGTGCTCGACGAGATGCTCAAACCTACCAGTTCCTCCGGCACGGCGACAAGAGGACGACCGCAATCGGAGGTCTATCGCATCAATAGACCCCTGCTGGAACGGCTCGGCAATGTTGCAGAGTGTCAGAGAGAGTTGATGAACGCCTCCAGCGTACCCCAGGAGGATGGATCTCTGAAAATCTTCGGTATCCAATCGGGAAGCCTACTCGAACGAGTCGGCCTGAGAGAAAATGACGTACTGCGTTCGGTGAACGGAGTCACTTTGGACTTCGGATCGCTCGGGGACTGCCTCGACTCCCACAGCGAGAGCCTCGCCAAACTCCACTCCGGAAATCCGGTGGTGATCCAGATCGAACGAAGAGGAACGCTGAAAGCGATCGTCATCGATCCGACTGGATTATGATTACCAACTGGGTCGGTCTCGGTGGAGTTCCTTGATCAGTCCTCGTTCACTTCCGAGGAAAGATCCTCTTTGCGCTCACGCCCGACCGTTCGGTTGTAAACGGTCTTCACGTTGACGCCAAGATCTCTTGCGGCCCGGGTCTTGTTTCCACCATGGTGGTTGAGAACCTTCTGGATGTGGGCATCTTCCACTTCCTTCAAACTCATCGATACGGAGTACCCCGCGACCTCGCGACCCGAGACCGTTTGAACTTCGTCTTCGCCCACCGGCGAAGTAGCGATCTGCTCACGGATTGTTTCTCCATCGATCTCACCTCCAGTAGTGAGCAGGACCGCTCTCTCCAGAACATTCTCGAGTTCTCGGATATTCCCTGGCCAGGTGTGCTGGATCAAAACTTCGATAGCACTGCTCTTCAGGGGAGGAACATCAATTTCCTTGTTACGCAGACGTTCGAGCACCGATTCTACGATATGAGGAAACTCGAACTCTCGTTCGCTCAGAGGTGCAAGTTCGACGTGGACCACGTGGATCCTGTAGAAAAGATCGAGACGGAAACGACCCGCCTTGACCTCTTTGCGTAGATCTCGGTTAGTGGCAGCAATGAAGCGAACATCCACAGACCGATCCTCGTTTGAACCAACGGCCCGGATCCTTCCCGACTGAAGAACTCGCAGTAACTTCACCTGCGCTTCTATCGGCAACTCACCGATTTCGTCGAGGAACAGGGTTCCGCCGTTGGCCTTTTCGATGAGCCCTTGCTTGTCGCGGTCGATTCCCGTGTATGCCCCCTTGAGAGCACCGAACAGTTCGCTCTCGATCAAAGAGCCAGGAATCGCTCCGCAGTTGACGGGAACCCACGGACCCTCACGACGCTTGCTGGTCTGGTGGACCAACCGAGCTATCAGGTCTTTCCCGGTACCGCTGGCACCATTGATGAGAATCGTGGAATCAGTAGGAGCTACCGCAGAAAGAGTCCTGAGGACCTTGATCGTTCTGGGATCATTCCCTGCCACGAAGATGTCATTTCCACCGGACTCATTGAACACGGGAAGGCGCAACACCGGTTTTTGTGAAAATACGCCGGATTCTGTATTTGCAGAATTCATCAGACCACTTCCTCTCTCTCGAGGATTTCATCCTTGTGTTTATCGAAAAGAGCTGCGATTCGGGGGTCGAACTGCTTCCCACTCCCCGTTCGGATTCTGTCGAGTGCTTGATCAACCGTGAGCGCTCCTCTGTAGGAGCGATCGCCTGTCATGGCATCGAAGGCATCCACTACCGCGATGATTCTCGCCAACAGAGGGATCTGTTCCCCCGTTAGCCCGTCTGGATAACCATTTCCGTCCCAGCGCTCATGGTGGTGAAGCACACCGCGCAGACTGGGTTGCAAAAACGGCACCGGAGCGAGAATGTCCGCGGACATTCGTGGATGTTCCTTGATGACATCGAATTCTTGTTTCGTAAGGGGACCCTGCTTGTTCAAGATGTCCTCATGGACACCGATCTTGCCGACATCGTGAAGAAGAGCGGCATGACCCAGAGCACGTAACTGGCCACGATCCAACCCGAACAGTTCACCGAGTTTCACGGCCATGTTTCGTACCCGCGCAGAATGCCCGTTGAGGTAACGGTCCTTGCTTTCGAGTGCAGCAAGTAGAGCTCCGACCGTTTGTCTCATTCCTCGCACCTCGTTAATGTTGAGTGCGCGAGATTTCGCACGCTCCATGGAAGCGAGAAAATCGTCAACGTCGAAGGGTTTGGGAATGAAGTCTGTAGCCCCACTCTTCATCAGGGATACCGCACTGGCCACGCTTCCGTCTCCTGTGGTGACGACGATACTGAGATCTGGATCCTGTTCGAGCGCACGCAGGACCAATTCATCTCCACGCATCCGAGGCATATCCAGATCCGTGACGAGGATGTCCCAGTGCCCTTCCCGGATCTCATGGAGTGCTTGCTCTCCATCGCAAACCGTCGTCGGAGAGGGCCACCCCTCCGCCGAGAGAATCACCGAGATCAATTCACGGGCACCTGAATCGTCGTCGGCAACCAGGATTTTAAGATCCGACGTACTCATCGAGAAAACTCCCGACCAGTCACGTAGAAATCTCCCCGTAAGGAGTTTCCGAATTCCTGGCGCATCCACTTCGCGTACTGCACGAAACTCTCCCAACCCCGTGATCCATAGGCACGGAACTCCCACAACTGGTCATCGACCAGCCGCTGCTGGAAAAGAGGTCAAACTGTGGAAGGCGCAAAAGAGTCGTTGTTACCGAAGACTATCCCGCGATCGCGGAAATCGTCAAACGAGCCAGGAATGAACCAACGTCAGGCTTGCTGTAAACCGCGATCCGGGCTTCCAGAACGCGTCTCTTCGCCATCTGGGGAAGATCCCGTGGTTGCAGAACCGGGATCTGAAAAGAGCGGACGGCCAGCGGAAGAAGTGGTGGGTTCAGACTCGCGAACATCGGTCGCTGGCTGCTGGGCCCACCGATCTGCGTCCTCGATCTGGACCATCACCCGACAAGATACTCCCTGCTCTTCCATCGTCACGCCATAGAGGCGCTCGGCTTCGACCATGCTGATTCGACTGTGAGTGATCAGCAGGAACTGCGAGGTTTTTGCAAACTCCTGGAGAACGCGAACGAATCGTCTGTTGTTCTGTTCATCGAGAGCCGCATCCACTTCGTCGAGGATACAGAACGGACTGGGACGTGTTTTGAATAGGGCAAAGATCACCGAGATCGCCGTCAATGAACGCTCTCCTCCGGAAAGGAGTCGCAGACTCGATATGCGCTTGCCGGGAGGCCTCGCCACAACCTCAATCCCCGCCTCGAGAGGATCGAGGTCCTCTTCGAGTTTCAGGTCACCGGTACCTCCCCCGAACATCAATGAGAAGATCTCCTGGAAATTCTTTCGAACCTGCTGGAACGATTCTGTGAAGCGTTCCCGACACTGAGCATCCAGAGTCTCGATGGTCTCCATCATCAGGCCCTTGGATCGAGTCAGATCCTCGACCTCACCAGCGATTTCTGCGTGCCTCGCCTGCTCGGATTGCAGTTCCTCCACCGCCTCG
>JBBWWE010000240.1:0-3536 GCA_050256595.1 Planctomycetota bacterium | reverse complement strand
TCATCGGTGTCCGTGGCGATGGCTCCACTGATGATCAGGGGATCTGCATCGAGTTCCGGGGTACTCGAGGGAAGATCATTGGCTCCAGTGGTTTCATCTTCATTGAAGACCAGCGCCGATCGTTGTTCGATGAAGATTCGTGCGACCAGATGGTTCCCCGAGTCGTCTCCGGTGAAAGGGAGGATTTCGAGCAGGGTCTGTTGGCCAGGCTGAGGTGTGGGAAAGATCTTCACCCACAGTTCTTTGGCGTAGCGTCTGAGTTCCAGGTCTCCGGTGTGATCGGTCCCGTCGATGGTCAAGCGGACCTCCTGTGGCATCGCAGTGGGAAGTTCGCGAGTGAAGGAGAGATGCCAGAATCCGTCGATCGATGGCATCGAGGGGGCCGGGTTGACGGAGGTCATCTGGATCTCATCGGGGGCCATCGGAAGGGACGGATCGGGCCCGATGAAATGAAGAGAGTTGTTACCGAGTGGACCGAGGTCGTGGGGGAATCCATCGGAATCGACAGAAGTGGGATCGGCGGCCTGGATCATCGCGCTGGTTGTCAAAGGTGTCGGATCTTCCATCGGCCCCTCCCCGGGAGCCCAGAAGAACACGGAACTTCCGGCGGGGACCTCCGCGAGCGCTGGATCGAGGGTGAGCAGCGGACCATCCATGGAGGTGATCTGACGGAGGATTCCATCGTCGGCGATCTCGACCTGGGTTCCTATCGCCACGGAGGCGATTTCATCGAGCAAAACCGAGCCATCAAGGAGGCCGGATGCGCGAGTGTAGAGGATCGGGCGTCCCACCATCTCGGGATCGGCAGCGAAGACTCCCTCGGGCAAATCTGTCGACACCAGATCACCATCGATGAGGCAGTACTGGAAGCAGGACAGGGTGAGTTCCGGATGGCCCGGGGATAGAACGCAGTTGTGGAAGGTGACCGATCCCCGCGGAGATCGATAGATGCCACCGGTGTTACCGTCGACCCAGCAATGCCATGCTTTGAGAGAACCCAGTCCGAAGGTCGCGACCCCGGCCAGGGCGTTACCGATGATGTTGCAGTGCTGGATCGAAGGGATCGGACCGGTGGCGAGGCCAGTTGCGCTGATTCCATCACCAAGGTTGGCACTGATCTGGCAACGTGCGATACGAAATGCAGCGTTGCTGTCGGCATCGAGGAAGATTCCAGTCATGCCGTTGGCTCTCACCAGGGTGTCGTCAATCCGAACCCGGACGTCCATCTGATCTACATCTCGATTATCGAGATCGATCACGATTCCTTCGAGGCGATTTTCCTCGACGGTGCAATGTCGGATCCGGACCCGTACCACAGCTTCTTGCTGGAGAAGAGGATTCAGTTCGTCAACGGGCCCGATGTCGAGGTCGATTCCCTCGTCTCCATTGTTGTGGATGCGGCATCGGGTGATCTCGATGTGAGCTTCGTGTTCGGTGTCGGCTCGCAGCCATTGGCTCTCGATGCCCTCGTTGAAATTGTTCCGGATCTCGCAATCATCGATACGGATCTCGGCGATTCCCTGTATGCGGATTCCCTCACCGTTGCATTCAGCGATGACGCAGTCTGCAATCAGAACTTGGATCTTTTCACCCTCAGCGTAGTCGCTGCGAAGATCGATGCCCTGGGTGATCGCCCTGCTCAACTGACATCTCGTGATTCTCGCGTTGCAATCCTCGGCAAAAACGCAAGATTCGGCGATGAAGTTGCCGGCCAGGCTGATGCCATCGATGCCATTAAGGAGGTCTCCTGGGAGTAACTGGACCAGATCAGTCGGAAAAGCGATGCCGAACTGGGTCAGGTACAGATCTGGATCTCGCTGGGTGATGCCGAACTCAGACGGGAAGCCGCCAAATAGCATCATTCCCTCGAACAAGAAGATGTTCTCGGGATAGAGACCCTGCGCGACATGGAAGTTCACGCCCCAGAGATCGATGCTGCTGGCGATCGCCTGGGCCAGAGTGGCAAACGCACTTTCGGGGCTCAGCCCATCGGCACCCTGGGAGGGAGCACCCGAACGGACGTAGCGGACCGGATTCGGTGTCACTGGCCATTCATTCTCGTTGGGATCGATTTCTTGATCGGAATCCCGGGCACGAACGATGAATCGAAGAGGCACTCCGTTTTCGAGTCCTGAGAGAATCACCTCGTTCTCTCCGGTGACGATCATCGAAGGTGTGGACAGGTCGAAAGATGATCCTGCTGTCGCCTGGTAGATCAGGTAATCGATCTCTTCGGGCGGGGTAGTGTCATCGGTTGCCGATTGCCAGCCGATTCGAACCACGGTGTCTCCGGCGACCAGGTCCCCGACCCCGCCGAATCTTGGATGGCTGATATCTGCCAGGCCGCTGGAGCCGAGCCCACCACCGCCGGGAACGGGGGATTCTGAAACGGAAGGAGGGAGTGGGGGGGTAAATCGATCACAGCTCGTCAGCACCAGAAGTGCCGCGAGAACCAGCGAACGACCCTTCGAAGGGGACATCTCAGAAGTTGTACTCCAGTTGCAAGGATGTGAACCAGGCAGGATCCGCTTCGGGGTCGAATGCGGGACCGGGTTGGAAGCGCCCCAGTTCGATCTCGACATCGAAGTCGTCCCAGATCTCGGTCATACCGAAAACCAGATCCAACTCGGTTCCCAGATCTCGATGAAGACCATTGGGAGTGGTCCTCAGGCGTGATTTGCGGATCGATTCAGAAGCCTCCACCTGATTATAAGTGTGGAAGACCAGATCGATGGACGCGTTCTGTACGGGACGAACTCCTGCCCCGAATGTCATGATAGACAGGTTCGACAACTCGGGCCTCATGACGACTCCCAGGTAACGATAGGACGCTACTCCGAAGTAGCGGCTATTGTTGTCTTCATACCCGGTCTGTCGAAAGTCTCTGTTGGTTCCGTCGTCGGGGTCGTCGTCGCCAGATCCCCAGGCCCAGCCACCGAAAAGATAGGGGCTCCACGGCAAGTCAGAAAACCGGCGCGCAACACTGGCATCGATTCCGAAGGCAGAGATTTTATCGAAGCCATCGACTCCGGAGACGTACGCACCATCGATCCAGTAGCGAAGGTCACCTTGCATCTTGCGCCCGTGTGATTGAACTCCGACGAAGAAGGGGGATTCGTTGAGACTATCCGGGTTGCTGAAATCGATCTCCTCCCGATCCTGGATGATGTCGATGATGTAGAGTGCGTGATGAGTACGACTCTCCTGGCGCCAGCGTGCGACCAGGATCTTGTTTTGTCGGTCTGCGACATCGAAATGCGGATCACCAAGTAGTGTCGAGAAGGACGCTTCGACTGAATAGGGGCCCTCTTCCCATTCGAGCCGGACTGCATGGAGGGAAGTGTCATAAAACCACTCCCTGCCTTCATCGAAGTCCATTCGGCCGATCTGAAGGGAGAGAGGAAGGCCGCGGATTTGTTGCTGGTAGTAGTAGAACTCTTCCAAGAATCGTTTCTGGTTGGCGATGATGTCCTCTACGTCGCCATCGTCATCCTCATCGATTCTGTTGGATTTCTTCCAGTTTCCTTTGCCGAAAA
>JBBWWE010000239.1:0-4416 GCA_050256595.1 Planctomycetota bacterium | reverse complement strand
GAATACCTGGTGGAGCGTTGATACCTCTCCGCTTCTTGAACGTGACTGGGCCGAACTCTCCGGAATTGGCTGGATCGGCAAGAATGGGATCGTCATCGATCACGAAATTGGAAGTTGGTTTTTTCTCGGAGCCATCGTTACTGATCGTTCGTTTGTCGCCAGTACACCCGCCATGGACCACTGTGGCAACTGCACCAGGTGTATCGATGCTTGCCCGACAAGCGCCATCGTTTCACCGCGCACCATCGATGCCGGTCGTTGTATCTCCTACTGGACCATCGAACATCGTGGAGAACTACCGAGCGATTCGAGACTGCATGACTGGCTCTTTGGCTGCGATATCTGCCAGGAAGTTTGCCCCTGGAATACTCGCAAAGGACGGAAGGATCCAAAGATCCATCCCGAACTTGTCCCGCGCCAGTTCCCTACAGATCCGCAGGAAATCACCCAGATGTCACACGAAACCTGGCTCGATATCTATTCAGGGACACCGGTCACCCGGACCGGATACGGTGGACTGAAACGAAATGCTCAAAAGATCATCGAGCAGCGAAACAAATCTGCCGAATGAGTAATGCCCAGGGGCCTCGTCAACTATTTCGTGGAGCTCTCGTCTTCCACGGAAGCATGGGAATCATCTCCATCATCGGGATCCTGATGATCCAGGACATCTCTGACTTTGTCCGACCGGCTAGTGAAGTTGTCGGTGGGTTCGCCATCGGTATCGGATTCGGGTCGTGTGCCGCTGCTCTTTCATTGCTGCTGTCAAAAGTCTGGCGCCGTGCCAGGATCCTCGAGACGAGACTGGCTCAGATCTTCGAAGGTCTCACCGTGGGAGAAGTCTTCGTACTGGCACTACTCTCCTCGGTCGCAGAAGAGTTGTTGTTTCGGGGTCTTCTGCAACCGGTGATTGGATTGTGGTTGGCCAGCGCCCTCTTTGGCCTGGCCCACTGGACCGGCGATCGACGTCTTTCCTGCTGGCCTTTGATCTCATTGATCGCGGGTCTAGCTCTGGGAAAACTGTCACTCTGGGAGCCAGCAGGCCTATCCGGCGCCATCGGTGCGCACTTCGCGGTCAACTGGATCGGACTTGCTCGTCTCAGGCGCAGTGCAACACCGCCTTCCGATGGATTCTCGGAAGCTCCGTAGATCCGCGACATTCGTTCAATTCTCAGCGAATCAATGCCTTCACCCGCCGGTTGACACCCGCTGCTTCTGAACTCACGATGACCGGATCCTGGTCGGGCGCATTGCGCGTCATCGGGGCACTGGCATTGCGGGTCCATAGAGACGCAATCCATGGGCAACCATCTTCGTTCTCAAGCGGTGCATCCCTGATCAGGTGTATCGACCACATCGGGTTCAGGGCGTTACTGTTCGGAAGCACAAGGCATGGTCATCAAGCCCTGGGTTTTGTTTATGGAGATGAGAACACGCCAGCAGACTCTACTGCACCGGAGTCGCGAACGAGATGAGGAAGAAGAGGGGGACCGAGTGGGTGTCAAACGTATCGATCCGGACCGTGCGAACGAGTTGCTGAACTCGGACCAGGGTTACGTATATATCGATGTGAGGATGCCCGAAGAATATGTCCAGGGTCACGTCCCCGATGCCCACAACATTCCCGTTATGATCCGAGGTCAAGGTGGCGTCGGTCTCAGGATGAATCCAGAATTCGTCGAGACGGTAACCGATGAGATTCCGGACGACTGTCGTATCATCCTCGGGTGCCAAAAAGGTGGACGCTCGCAGAAGGCAGCAGATCTACTTTCGGAGGCAGGATTTACCAATCTTCATGACATGCGCGGTGGATTCGTCGGGGAAACCGATGTGCTTGGCAATGTCACCTTTCCCGGTTGGTCCAGTCGCGGGCTCCCCACTACCCGACGCTAGTTCTTCCAGTTCCTATACTCTCGACAAAAGTCATCGAGTTGGTTCTTTGCCATCATCGCTAAAGACCTGTCTACAGGCGGTATCTCGCTGTTTCCTCGATTCAGAGAGTCTTGACAAAAAAGTGCTGCTGCGGGAACCTGAATACACGCCGACAGGAGAAGTAGACGGACATTGATCGCGATACAGATCCCTGCGGAAACCGTGAGTTGTTTGCTCACGGCCCTGCCATTTTTCGCTCTGGCAGATTTCAACTTCCTCGTGACCATCCAGGAGTTCTGGGCTGGTTGTAACTGGATCGATGTCGTCGTCGGCCTCGGCTTGCTGTCGGGAATCTTCACCGGAGCGGGAGTGGGATTTTACCGTACGACTGCCATCTTGCTTGGATCCACCATCGGTGTGATCCTCGCCGGCCAGTTCTCCATCCCGCTGGCGACCACCGACCTCTTTTCGCCGATCCGCCAGCAGATGGGGCCACTGTTTACCCAGATCATCTCCGCTTTCGCGATCTTCTGCAGTTGTGCGGCACTGGCCGTACTCTCGACGATGATCCTGCGCAGTTTCTTTGACCGCACACTGCGGATCTGCGACAACCTTGTGGGAGCAGCGATGGGTTTCTCGCTGGCAGGGATTCTCATGGGAGTACTGATTCTGGGAGTCTTCCAGTGGCCCGACAGTCGCATCCATGCGCCCATCCGTGATTCGGTCACCGGTCCACTGCTGGCCGATGGAACCCGTCAATTGAGTCGTTTCTTCCCTCAGGAATTCCGTGATCGGTTCGACCTCTCCCTGGGCAAACGTCCCGATCTGGACCGAGTCATAGCGATCTCCGGTGACCCGGCGCTACCGGATCCACGAGACTGATCTACCACCTCGGGAGTCTCCCGCAACTGAGCCATCGTGTATTCTGGTCCCGGGTTCCGATGACCACTGACTCTCGGAAAGGAAATCTTGAATGTCGATGAAGGCAACCCTGGTCGCTGTTATGGCACTCAATTTCCTGACCCCAGCAATCCTCATTGGCCAGGATTCAGCCGATGTAGCTGCCGACCCCATCCAGCACATCCGGCAGAATCTCGACGAGATATACCAGCGTTACTGGGATCACATGCTGGAAACGGAACCAATGCTGGCATCACGCTTCGGGGTCAGAGAAGCAGACTTCCAGCTCGGTAACTTCGGGCTCGACCAGATCGATGCGGATTTGAATTTCAACTTCGAGATCTTGCGCCAGATTCGAGCATACGAGATTCACCGGCTCCCCCCGGCCGAGAGACAGCAAGCGCAGATGCTGCTGCGAATCCTCGAAAACGACATGGACAGCACACGCATCGGGTTGCAATACACACCCATCAGTCAGCGTCGTGGGCCCCAGGTGTGGCTTCCAACGCTATCGAGTCGAATGAACTTCAACAGCACTCGCGACTACCAGGCCTACCTGTCGCGACTGAGCGAGGCCCCCCGTGCCATCAGGGAAACCCTGGAAGTGCTTCGCAAGGGGGTCGAACTGGGTTTTCTCCCGCCTGGCATCACGCTCGAGGGCGTTCTCGATCAGATCACCACGCAGACGGGATCACCAGCTCAGGAAACCCTCTTCTTCGACCCTTTTCGATCGATGAGTTCTGAACTGGATCCACAGGTGCAGCAACGACTGACCAGCGAAGCTGACGAGATGATCACCAACGATGTGCAACCAGCGCTGGTGGAATTCCATGACTATCTTCGTGACGAGTACATTCCCCTGGCACGCTCCACTTTTGCCTGTCTCTACTATCCGACCGGGAGCGATTACTACGCCCATTGCATCCGGCTTCACACCACAACCGAGAAGAACGCCGATGAGATCCACAAACTGGGACTGAGTGAGGTTGCCCGGATTCGTGCCGAGATGGAAAAGATCATCGTCGAGGTCGAATTCGACGGAGACTTCGAGGCATTCACCAGGCATCTTCGTACCGATTCACGCTTCTATCACGAAGATGCTCAGGCCCTTCTGAGCGGATACAGGGACATCTGCAAGAGAGCCGATGCGATGCTTCCCAAATTGTTTGGAAGACTACCCCGGGCACCTTACGGGGTTCGCCCGATCCCCGATTTCGAGGCTCCGCGTTCCACCACTGCCTACTACAGATCCCCGCCAGCCGATGGAAGCCAGCCGGGGTGGTTCTATGCCAACACTTATGATCTGGCCAGCCGCCCCATCTACGAGATGGAAGCTCTCGCATTGCATGAAGCAGTACCAGGACACCACCTCCAGTTGGCTCTCCAGAATGAACTGGAAGGATTGCCAGCATGGAGAAAGGCGACACATTTCACCGCTTACATCGAAGGCTGGGGTCTCTACGCCGAATCGCTCGGGGAAGCGATGGGGTTCTATACCGATCCTTACTCACGCTTTGGAAAACTGTCCTATGAGATGTGGCGGGCTCTGAGACTGGTGGTCGATACCGGGATCCACGAATACGGCTGGTCCCGTGATCAGGCCATCAAAGTGATGCTGACAAACTCGGCACTGACGAAACAAAA
>JBBWWE010000238.1:0-15659 GCA_050256595.1 Planctomycetota bacterium | reverse complement strand
CGAGTGGTGCGACGAAACTCTGGACTGGTTCGAGGTTCTGTGCCGGGCGAAATCACAAGATACCGGCCGTTAAGGCACTCCTGGGTTCGAGGCCCGTTGACCTGTGCCCCTCGGAACCGGATGCTGGATCTCTCAGGAGGATGAATTGCTCAACCCCGGTAGTGATCTCGATCTGGACTGGGTACTCGCTACCCGGATCAATCGATCCGCGGTCGAACGCCGCACCCGGACCCTGACCGGTCGACGAACGGTCAAGAAGTCGTGGCAGATCGGTTGGCTCGCCCATGCCATCCGCTGCATCGACCTGACCACATTGTCCGGGGATGACACCCCGGGCACGGTACGTCGATTGGCAGCCAAAGCCCGTATGCCGGTCCGCCCCGAAATCCTCGCAGCACACGGACTACCGACAGACATCCACTGCGCCTCGGTCTGCGTCTACCACAACCTGATCGCTACCGCTTGCGAAGCAACCAGGAACTCCCCGGTGAAAGTCTGTGCGGTCTCGACAGGGTTCCCCGCAGGCCAAATACCCCACTCGATGAAACTGGAGCAGATCGAATCCTCCATCGCCGCCGGAGCGAAAGAGATCGACATCGTCATCTCACGAAGCCTTGTACTCGAAGGACGTTGGGAAGACCTCCATGCAGAAGTGAAGGCATACCGAGATGCATGCGGCGATCGCGCCTGTCTGAAAACCATCCTCGCCACCGGCGAACTGGGCGATTTGCGACGAATCGCCAGGGCATCTCGCGTTTGCCTGAGTGCCGGTGCCGATTTCATCAAGACTTCGACCGGCAAGGAACCGGTCAACGCCACCTTGCCGGTAGCACTGGTGATGCTACGGGCGATTCGAGAACATCACGAACGCAGCGGCCACCTGGCCGGATTCAAACCGGCAGGCGGCATCAAAACAGCCAAGGAAGCGATCGCTTTCTTGATGTTGATCCGAGAAGAACTGGGAACGAGGTCGATGGCAGCGGATCGGTTCCGCATCGGCGCCTCTTCCCTCCTCACTGATCTCGAGCGACAGCTCGAGTTCCACGCCACCGGGCGCTACTCCGCCGCCCACCGGCATCCGATGGGATAGGTTCGATGGCACCGGAAGATACGAATCCGTCACACTCGCTCGATACGCTCGATTGGGGTCCTGCACCCGAGGGAGCCAATCAGGTCAAGGACTGGATCGAACGCAGCGGCAAGAGTCCTGCCCATTTCATCGGCGGCAAGTGGGTCAGTCCTGCCAAGGCGAGTCGATTCCCATCGCGTTATCCCGCCACCGGTGAAGTGCTCAGGGATGTACTGCAAGGGACTGCTGAAGATGTGGACGCGGCGGTCAAAGCCGCCCGCGACGCTCTCACGGATTGGCAGCAACTGGGCGCTGCCGGTCGGTCGCGACATCTCTATGCCATCGCACGGGCGATCCAGAAGGAGAGCCGCCTGTTTGCTGTGCTGGAAACCCTCGACAACGGCAAACCGATCAGAGAAACGCGAGATATCGACATCCCGCTGGTGATCCGGCACTTCTATCACCATGCCGGCTGGGCGCGGATTCTCGAGGAGACCGACCCCGATGCTCGCCCCTGGGGAGTCTGTGGTCAGGTGATCCCGTGGAACTTTCCGCTGCTGATGCTGGCATGGAAGGTCGCTCCGGCACTGGCCTGCGGCAACACGGTGGTGATGAAACCAGCGGAATGGACCTCACTGAGTGCGCTCCTGTTTGCTGAAATCTGCGAAAAGGTCGGCCTCCCGCCAGGAGTGTTCAACATCGTCACCGGCGATGGAGAAACCGGTTCCGCAATCGTCTCGCATCCAGACATCGATAAGATCGCGTTCACCGGCTCGACCGAGGTCGGCAGGATCATTCGCAAGGCAACCGCCGGTACTGGGAAAGGACTCACTCTCGAACTGGGTGGCAAGAGTCCCTTCATCATCTTCGAGGACGCTGATCTCGACAGCGCTGTCGAAGGTCTGGTCGATGCCATCTGGTTCAATCAGGGGCAGGTGTGCTGCGCCGGAAGCCGGCTGTTGATCCAGGAATCGGTCGCCGATGAGGTCCATCACAAGGTCCAGGAGAGGATGTCTCGGCTCAGGGTCGGTGACCCTCTCGACAAGGCGATCGACATGGGCGCTCTGGTCGAGGAAGAACACCTCGATCGGGTCAAGGAGATGTGCGACCGGGCCATCGGCGAGGGATTGAAGTGCATCCAGCCGGACATCGATTTGCCGAAAAAGGGCTACTGGTACCCCCCCACCTTGTTCCCCGATGCGCCGCTGTCATCCGAGATCGCCAGCGAGGAAGTTTTTGGACCGGTGCTCGTCTCGACGACCTTCCGGACCCCATCCGAGGCGATCAAGATCGCCAATCACACCCGCTACGGATTGGCGGCCTCGGTCTGGAGTCAGGACATCGACACCGCCATCGAGATCGCCCGCCAGGTCAAAGCAGGAACGGTCTGGGTCAATGGCACCAATATGTTCGATGCTTCCAGTGGCTTCGGTGGCATGAAGGAATCGGGTTTTGGACGTGAAGGGGGGAGAGAGGGGTTGCGTGCTTACCTGCGCCCGGCTCCGTGCGAGACTTCCACCCAGGCAACGGCACCTGCCGGAGCCATCATCACCGCTACCGAAGCCGACACCACACTCGATCGCACCGCAAAACTGTTCATCGGAGGAAAACAGGTTCGCCCCGATGGAGGTTACTCCTTCGAAGTCAGAACCCCGGGGGGTGAACTGATCGGACTTGCCGGCCAGTCGAATCGAAAAGATGTGCGTAATGCCGTCGAGGCCGCCGGTCGCTCCGGTTGGGCTGCCATGAGCGGCCATGCCAGAGCACAGGTGCTGTGGTTCATCGCAGAGAATCTCGAACCGAGATCCGCCCAACTGGCTCAGTTGATCGATGAGATGACCGGCTGCGGAGAAGAAGCCGCCCGAGAAGAGGTGGCGGAATCGGTCGACCGCTGGACATGGTGGGCTTCCTGGGCCGACAAGCATGACGGTGCGGTCCACGATGCTCCTTTACGCGGGCTGGTACTCGCACTCCACGAGCCTTATGGGACTGCTGGTTTGATCTGCCCCGAATCGAAACCGTTGCTGGGACTGGTCGCTTTCTGTGCACCACTACTGGCAGCCGGGAATGCGGTCATCGCCATCCCATCCACCGCCTCGCTGGCTGCGGTGGAGATGTGCCGGATCATCGAACACTCGGACCTGCCGCCAGGAGCCTTCAACCTTGTCACCGGTGACGCGGCAGAGATCGGGCCCGTCCTGGCTGCCCATGACGATGTCGATCTGCTCTGGTACGACTCGAAGAGTGATCTGGGCACCGAACTGGAAACCGCCTCGGCTGGAAACATGAAGGTCTGCTGGTGTCCGGGAGACCCTTCCAATCGGTCTCGGGAGCTACTCGACAGAAGTGTCCAGGTGAAGAATATCTGGCTCCCACACGGGATCTGAGACCTTTTACGCCATCACACCGGATCCCCCTCTTCGACAGATCCACTCCCGGGAAGGTACATTTATTGGGAGTGTTCGTGAACGAGAAAGCGATGCTCCAGGCCCTGAACGTGAGGTCGTCATGGAGATCGATTCCTCGAAACTGTCAGCACTTGAAACCAAAACACCGGTAAAAGAACCGACGGAAGCACATCGAGTTCCCGGTGATGAATACATCCCGAGCGTCGGGGTCGTATTCGAGAACGATGCCTGGCTTTCTCCGCTCTTTGATGGACTCAAAGAAGCCGGAATCCCGTATGAGCCCGTCGATGTACGAACCCACTCCTTCGATCTTCTCGAAGCCAGAAAACACACGCTCTATTTGAATCGCGTTTCGCCTTCGTCATACCTTCGTGGAAACGATGGTGCCATCTCTCATGCTCATGCGTTGCTTGCATCTCTGGAGGCCGCGGGAGCACAGGTGGTAAACGGATCGCGTTCCTTCCGTCTAGAAACGAGCAAGGTCGGTCAGCAACTTCTGATGAACAATCTAGGGGTCGATGTCCCCGGTACTCACGTCATCAGTAGTTGTGATGCCGTGCGAGAGATCCTCGACAATCTGGTATTCCCGCTCATCTTGAAACCGGATACCGGTGGTAGTGGTGCCTTTGTCAGAAGGATCGAGAACAAAAGTCACCTGCTCGCTCTTCTCGATGACGAGAAGGTCTTTGCGCCAGGCCATCTGATGCTCTTGCAAGAGATCGTGGTTCCCGAGGACGGTTCCATCGCCAGGGTCGAGTTCGTCGACGGAGAGTTTCTCTTTGCCATGAAGGTAAGACCACAGAATACCTTCAACCTGTGCCCCGCCGAGGGTTGTCCACGCCACCCCATCGAAGAAGGCATTGAACCGGACGCCACTTTCGAGCCGTGGCATGACGTCCCGGAGGACGCTGTGGCTCAGGCGAGGGAGATCTTGCGCGCCGCTCAACTCGATATCGGTGGGGTCGAGTGGATGGACACTGCGGATGGTCGTCGCTGCTTCATCGACATCAATGCCACCAGCGTCTATCGTGAAGACATCCAGAAAGCCACCGATGTGAATGGCTTCCTCAAGGTCTGCGAGTACCTCGCTCGAGAACTCGCCAAGGAGGACGCCAAGGCCCCGAACAAGAGGTGGCGCGAGGGGGTCTGATGGAACATCGCGATTTCGTCATCGTCGGCGGTGGCATCATGGGTGCGATGATGGCTCTCAGACTCGCTGAATCCGGATCGGGAAGTGTGCTTCTCGTCGAGAAATCCTACCCCGGTGCTGGCTCGACCGGAAAATCAGGCGCAATCCTTCGCCAGCATTACTCCCACAAGGTGACCATCGGCATGGCACGCGAAAGCCTGCAGTGGTACTCCGAGTTCCAGGATCACCACGGGATCGACATCTCCTTCAACCGTCCCGGCATGGCCTTCATCTGCAAGGAGACCGATCGACACAACCTGGAGCACAATGTCCAGTTGCAGCAATCTCTCGGAGTCGACACATCGGTCATCGATTCTCACGCATTGAGAGAACTGGAACCAGGAGGATCCTTCTCAGATGAAGAATGTGCCGCCTGGGAACCAGAAGCAGGAAATGTGAACCCGGTCCAGACGGTTCACGCGGTGCTGGACTGCGCCACCCGTGCCGGTGCGGAAGCTCGAATCGGTTTGCGTGTCACCGGGTTCCTGCGCAATGGAGATCGCATCCAGGGTGTCGAACTTGATGACGGCAGTTGTGTTGCTGCGGCGATGGTGATCGTGGCGGCCGGTCCCTGGGCAGGACAACTGCTCGAGGAAGCGGGAGTCCCGCTGCCCTTGCAGGCACTACGCCCGGAACAGGCTTTCTTCGAACCACCTGCAGGGGCGAGGGAAAAACGACTGATCTATGGTGACCTCACCAATGGCATCTACTGGAAACCGGAACTTGCCGGCTGGACGCGGGTCGGCTTCCTCGACATGGACGACGATGCGGTCGTCGACGATCCAGACCACTACGACGAGGGGGTCAGCGGCGAGTTCATCTCCGCTTGCCGTGAGCGTCTTTCGAAAAGGTTGCCCCACTACAGCATGTCTCCCTCCTGGGGAGGGGTCGGAGCGCTCTACACGGTAACTCCCGATTGTCATCCCCTGATCGGACCGGTCCCTGGCCTCGATGGAATATGGGTGGTGAGTGGATTCAGCGGACATGGCTTCAAGATGGCCCCTGCGGTCGGCAGAGGCGTCGCCGCCGCGATTGGCAATGACCAGCCAGGCAAATTCGAGGCCGATTTCTTCGCTCCCGATCGATTCACCCGCAAGGCTCCCATCGAAGTGCGATACGGCTACGGAATCCTGGGCTGACCGGAGCGGATGCCGGGAGTATCCTCCCTGGCATGTACAATTCCAATCTACTGATATCAATTGTGTTTCTGCTCGGTGGCTCAACGCTGCAGGCAGGAGACGCCCCCACCGCAAAAGCTCCCCCCAACATCGTCATCGTTTTTACCGATGATCAGGGCTGGGGTGATCTTTCCTGCTATGGATCGAAGCAGATCCCGACGCCTCACATCGATCGTCTCGCCACAGAGGGGATGCGTTTCACCGACTTCTACGTCAGCCAGCCAGTTTGTTCGGCTTCCCGTTCTTCACTCGTCTCGGGCTGCTACGCCAATCGGGTCGGAATCAGCGGTGCACTGGCTCCATCGTCGAGGATCGGACTCGATCCGGATGAATTGACCATCGCCGAAGTTGTCAAACCGCTCGGCTATGCCACTGCTTGCTACGGGAAATGGCACCTGGGTCACCTGCCTCCCTTCCTGCCAACGCAGCAAGGATTCGACGAATACTGTGGGATTCCATACAGCAACGATATGTGGCCCGGCCATCCGGAGTCACCCAAGGCTTGGCCTCCCTTGCCCTGGTACGAACAAGACCAGGTCGATCGGATCATCGAGACCCTCGATGATCAGGATGAGATCACTGCTGAGTTGACCCGCAGGGCGGTGAAGTTCATCCACGAGAACGCAGATGGACCGTTTCTTCTGTATGTGCCCCATTCGATGCCGCATGTACCTCTGGGGATGTCCAACAAGTTCCGACAGACATCTCTCTACGGGCCTTATGGTGATGTGATCCGGGAGATCGATGACTCGGTCGGACAGATCCGTGCCGCTCTGGAAGAGGAGCAGGTTCTCGACAATACCCTCTTCATCTTTGCCTCCGACAACGGTCCGTGGCTCTCCTATGGTGACCATGCTGGCACCACCGGAGGCCTCAGAGAAGGCAAGGGCACCACCTGGGAGGGGGGGATTCGGGTTCCCTGTGTCGTTCGCCTCCCTGGTGTAGTTCCTGCTGGAAGTACCTGCTCTGTACCCTGCATGACCATCGATATCCTGCCAACGATCGTCGAGTTGACAGGGGGAACGGCGCCAACGCGAGCCATCGACGGAGTCAGTATCCTGTCGCAGTTACGAGGTGACAGTAGCGCTCCGCCACCCCATGAAGAACTTTACTTCTGGTACCACCGGGGAGATCTGGAGGCGATGCGGATGGGGAAATGGAAACTGCATTTCCCACACAAGTACCGCAGTCTCCAGGAACGTGAACCGGGAAACAACGGCATCCCCGCCAAGTACAACTACAACATCGCGACCGAACTGGCGCTCTATGACCTGTCTTCCGATCGAGCAGAGTCCCGGGATGTGAAATCACAGCACCCAGCAGTGGTCGCCGAGATGGTGAAGCGTGCCACAAAGATGCGAGAAAAGCTGGGAGATCGCCTTTCCAAGGTAAAAGGCTCCGAGGTGCGCGAACCAGGACGCGTGAAAAAACAGCAATGACGGTCGATACATTCAAGAAGTTCCTGCCCGTAGCGTTGCTGTGTCTGTTTGTCAGTTGCACCCTCCAGAAGCGGGAAGAATCGAGACCTCCCAATATCATCTACATCATGGCCGATGACCTCGGCTGGGGAGACCTTGGTTGTTACGGTCAGAAAATCCTGCAAACCCCAAACCTCGATCAGTTTGCGCGTGAGGGGATCCGATTCACCGATCACTACTCGGGTCATACCGTCTGCAGGCCAAGTCGGCTGGTTCTCTGGACCGGAATGCACTCGGGTCACACCGCTCTGCAATCCAATGCTTACTATCAATTCGATGCCGGAGAGAGGACCGTCGTCGAAATCCTCAAGGAAGCAGGATACACCACTGCCGGTTGCGGTAAGTGGGCGATGGGAAGACAGGGTTCAGGTGGTCATCCCAACCAGAAAGGGTTCGATGACTGGTTCGGATACCTCGATCAGGGGGATGCCCATAACTACTACCCGACCCATCTGTGGCACAACGAACAGAAGGTCCCGCTCGAAGGCAATGTGACTGCCGGAAACAAGGGCCGTGAAGCGTTCTATTCAGTGAAAAGAGAGACCTATTCCCACGATGTGATCGTCGATTGGTTACTCGCCTGGATTCGAGAACACGCCTCGAAGCCGTTCTTGATGCATGCCCACCTGACCATCCCTCATACCAACAATGAGCAAGGAGGAGCGACCGGAAACGGCATGGAAGTCCCTGATCTGGGTCAGTACGCGACCCGAGATTGGCCACAACCGGAAAAAGGATTCGCTGCGATGATTTCGCTGCTCGACCGGGACGTTGGCAGGATCCTCGACCTCCTCGCTGAAATCGGAATTGAACAAGAGACCATTGTGATCTTCACATCCGACAACGGCCCCCACTCCGAAGGTGGACATGATCACAACTACTTCGATTCCAACGGTCCCTTCCGTGGCCACAAGAGAGACCTACTCGAAGGTGGAATCCGTGTGCCGATGCTGGCTCGCTGGCCTGGCATGATCACCCCCGGTTCGACCAGTGATCACCCATCCAGTTTCCAGGACTTCATGCCCACTGCCTGCAATCTCGCCGGCATTCCAGTTCCGGAGGGCATCGATGGCATCAGTTACCTGCCAGCATTGCTCGGCAACCCGCAACAACCATCCCATGAACAGTTGTACTGGCGCTTCAAGGAGGAAGAAGCACTCAGAAAAGGACGCTGGAAGATCCTCCGCAAGAAACCCGATGCCCCGGTAATTCTCCACGATCTTCAGCAGGATCCGGCTGAACAAAGAAATCTAGCGGATTCCCATCCGGATGTGGTTGCGGACTTGCTCGAACGGATGAATCAAATCCGATTTCAAGAAGGATCGAACCCGAACATCCCCGCGGGTAAATAGTAACGAACATGAAGAAATGGCCGCGCCCGCGGTGAGGGGAAATCGATCCCCCCACCGCGGGTACTGGCCGTCCGGATCAGAAAGAAGCCGGACGCGGAATGGCTTTGTTGGTCGCCGGTACACGCTTCAGCACGAAGCGCTGCTCGAAATCGAGGACATTGCTCTCGGTCGTGATGTCCTCACCTTGCCACCAGGCCCATTCGAAGTCGATCTTGATCGTCTTCGAATCGACGAGGAGAACCTTGTTGATGGTGCTGAGATGGGCACCATTTCCGAACTCGGAATCAACAACCCTGAGCTGGCAAGGGGTACCGTTTCTCTCCGTGGTCGGAGAGATGTAGCCATTGCAGACCAGGCCGGTGGATCCGATCTCGGTGAAGGCGATCCGACAGTTGTCGTAATCGTAGTAGAAAGTCTGGATGGTACTCTCGGCAACGAAGTCGTTCTTGTACTTCTTGGCTTCGACGATCAAGCAGGTCTCATTGGCAGCCCAGTAACCACTCTGCTCGATGCGAAGACGATCGCCGGCATCAGTAAAACTCTCTGACTGCCACTCGCTCGCTAGCGCGACGAAGGGTCCCAGAGCGAACTTGAGTGGGTTGACCTTGACTCCCGTGACATTCCACAACTGGGCCAGAGGTTTCCCGGACGGTGACAGTTCATTGACCACAACATTGAAGTTGCCATTGACTACCGTTCGCTCGATCAGCACGTTGGAAGATGTGATGCCATCTTGAATGCGCTGTCCAACCCAGTAGCAGGTGTTGCCCTTACACTCTTTGAGGTACTCGTCGAAGATGGCAACTACATTTGTTGCCACAAATCTTCCGTGAGACTCCAGCCGCGCCGCGGATTCATTCCAGTTCATGAAGTAGGTACCATTGCTGATCACAACTCCATTGAGATTGATCGTCTCCGCAGAGCCGAAAAGACCACCGGAGGTGAAATCTCGGGTGTACACCACGGTCGCCTTGACCGGTGTACCTGCGGGATATCCGCCGAGTTCCTCGCTGAGTGCGTACTCGAAGTTCCATGAACCTACCAGGTTGTTCATCACCTGGTTCGCCACGTTCTTCGTGATCACGTTTTGATCAAAAACCGAATTGTTATAAGCGGCTTCGATATCAGCCGTTGTTTTTGACTGCGTCACGATACTTCCCGGTTGAGCCGTGACGAGTCCGCAAACCAGTACGAGGCCGAAGACGGCCGTACAGACCTTGATCCTGGAAATGGTCATTCCATTCCCCCCCTTGTGTAAATTCCCCACCCGGTTCCGTAGGCACCAAGCCCCCCTTCCCCGGGTATTCCCCCGGCAAGGTACTAAAACCTGTGCAAAGATAGCAAGTGAGTCTTGATGATCGGGACGAACATCAGCACGCGAATCAGCGAGGCTATGATTGGGCGAATCGCTGGCAGATCGCACCGAATACCGCTCTCGCGGGCGGGTGCTGGTGCAAGAAGAGAGTGGGTTCGATCAACTCCAACTCGGCAACCATCGATTTTCCGTCTACATCTCGTACGGTGTCGACACGCCCGTAGAGAACCGGACCGGGGCTGCAACGCAGAGCTTGCTCGCCGACAAGGATATCCTCGGGCAACACTTCTTGCGCTTCTCCCACATGTTCATCGTCGCCGGTAAAGCGCGGTGACTTGATGACGCAGTGGCTGAAGTTCCCATCCAGATAGACATTGGCACGCTCTCCAGCGCTCTCCACCGACTCGATGTAAGGCTGCACCAGCAAATCGCGCTGTTGTGCGTGCTCAGCGACGAAACGTTTGGCTACGGGTAGATCGCCCTCCTGAAAAAGGGCGGTGAGCCAGCTCCCGGCGGAAATCGCCGGCTTGATGACGTAGCGATCCCAGCCCTGTTCAACGAGAATTTTTTCGAGACTCTCTTCGCCGCTACCGGCTTCCAGCAATCGGGTCGGCACCACTGGAACTCCCGCTTGCTGTAGATCCAGCAGATATCCCTTGTGCAGGTTCCAGGAAATTACCTCGACCGGATTCACAACCCTCGTGGCTCGATCAGCAATCTGTAACCAGTTTCGAAATTCCTGCTCGCGCCACTGATAATCCCAGCAAGAACGTAACACGATGACATCGAAGGAAGACAAATCGACGGTCGAATCATCCCAGGCAATCAGTTGAGCATCGGCTCCAGCATCTCGAACAGACTGTAACTGGATCTCTTCATCCGGATCCGGCTCCGGGATCTCCAGGCAGGTCACGAGGCCCACCTTCTTCATTCACGATCTCCCATCACCTGAACCAGATCCGCGACCAGATCAAATCCGTCCTCGACACCACAAGCGATGCGCACCAGGGAATCGGGGACTCCCATCTGCACCCTCACATCCGGATCGACTGCGGCATGAGATGAACTGGCCGGGCGAATGATGAGGGTTTCTATTCCTCCGAGACTGGGAGCGGTCGCCATCAACTTTGTCGAGGTCGCGATTCGTTCCGCTTCCTCAACCCCACCAACGACATCAAAGGACAGTACCCCTCCTCCTCGGCCACCGAATAATTGCTGGCAACGCTGATGATCCGGGTGACTTTCCAGACCGGGGTAATGAGTCACCTTGACCCCCGGATGACCGTCAAGAAAACGAGCCACCTGAAGTGCATTCTCACATTGACGATCCACTCGAAGTTGCAGCGTGCGGATGCCTCGATGCAGCAGAAAACAGGCATTTGCGTCCAGATGCCCACCCAGGTGGTCGAGACAGTGCTTGACCTGCTCGATGAGATCTTTTCGACCGGCGATGACTCCCGCAGCAACGTCACCATGACCATTGAGTGCCTTGGTCGCACTATGGACCTCCAGATCAAAACCATATTCGGCAGGACGAAATAGAACCGGCGTCGCAAAGGTCGCATCGATCACAGAAATCAGGCCGTGCTCTCTGGCCCAATCGGTGGCCGCTTTAAAATCCCCGATGCGACAGGTCGGATTGGTGATCGCTTCGCAATAAAGGACCTGCGAACCATCGGGAGGGGTTCCCCAACTGTTGGGGTCGCAAAGGTCTATTCGCTTTACACCGATGCCCCACCGTTGAACTTCACCACTGAGAAAACTATCCGTGCCGCCATATAGAAGGTCCTGTGCCACCACCGTATCGCCACTCCCCAGCAAGGTCAGCAAGGTGGACGTGATCGCTGCCATGCCACTGGATGCCACCAGAGCTGATTCGGTACCACAGACGATAGATAGTTTCGCGTGAAGGTGATCATGAGCCGGAGTATTGGAAAGTCGGATGTAACGACCATCGTGATAGCCCTTGCCAGGAACCTGTTCGAAGGTCGCGCTCTGAAAGATCGGTGGAACCACCGCTCCACCGATTCGCGGCCGCGGCTCACCGCCATGGACCAGTTTCGACTGAAAGCCATCCATCGAACACCTCCCTGGAATCGATGATCTTGCGCTCCCTGAAGGGAGTCATCTACCTGCCAATTGCTGTTCCATATTCACTTCTCCACAATCGTCAACTTCCACAAAGGGAAGGCCAGCAAGGGATCTTGCCTGGCTATCGGGTGAATGCCGACGGCTTCTCACCTGATGCGGATGCCATACCTGCCGCGGATCGACCTCGGGTAGCGAAGCCGTCACCACATCTTCACGGACGAAAAAGGCATTGGTTCCTGTCGATTCGACAGCCACCAGGCGATAGTCCTTACTACGGCCCAGCGCCTCCAGCGCCCGCAGGCTGGCGCCGTGATGCCAACCTCTGGCATGATGTTGATATGGATCGTGATGAGGATCGCCTGGAGACCAGGGAACAGTCCCCGAAACTTCCGGTCCATATGAGCCATTCACCTCGATGACCACGATGCGGGGCCGAACCGTGTCCAGATGCTTCCAGAGCCAGAAATCGAAGCCATCGACATCGATGGAGAGGACATCCAGTTCATCGCTGAATCCCTCCGTCTCCAGTAACTGATCGAGAGCGTCGGGCTGAACTTCCTGGTGAATGAGCCGTACACGATCCTCAGCACCCTTCGACTGGAAAAACTGCGCTGCCTTTTCCACCTGAGCACCATTGCGATCGAACAGAAGAGCATTCCAACCGAAGCAGCAACTCAACAGAGCCGAGTTGCACTCCGCTCCGCAACCGCAACCGATCTCCACGATGCGATGCCCGACCACTCCCACCTCGGCAAGGAGATGAAGTAGAACCCCATCCTCGCCGTTTTGTGAGTAACCGCGAGCCTCGTAGACCTTCGTCGTAGGATCCTGGATCGCCGGCTCTCGGGGAGCCGTGAGTTCGGGATGCAAGCGCTGCAGCAGTTGCTCCACGTCCTGCTGGAGGTGATCGACCTTTCGCCTCATCGAACGAAGATCCGGATGACCCAGCCAACGCCTGGGAATTCGTGCCATCCGTGAGAGTCGGTCCCTGATCTTCCGCCAACGCCGCATGTCTCTCTCCTGTACTCTTCAAGCAGGGGATCCATCGCCCCCACAGACCCGTGACCGTATCCCTCCCATCGGGGTGAATCCAGCGGCATGACAGGATCTGGCCTGTCTCCCTTGACTTGCCGAGGGGGGAACCGGATCCTCGGTGCCTGTACAAGAAAGCCGAGGATGGATGAGCAAGAATCTCGCCACAACATACGACCCGGACCTCATAGAGAACGCCATCTCCAAGAGGTGGGAATCTCACGATGCCTTCCGGTCCATCCCGGACGATCGTCAAGGCCGTTACGTCATCATGATGCCCCTGCCCAATGTCACCGGTGCACTCCACATGGGCCATGCCATGGACAATGTCATGCAGGATCTTCTGGTCCGCTGGCACCGGATGTTGGCAGACAATTCTCTATGGATGCCAGGTACCGACCATGCGGGAATCGCCACTCAGGCGGTGGTCGAGAAACGCCTGCTGGAACTGGAAGGAAAAACGCGCCATGACCTCGGTCGCGAAGGCCTCGTCGAAAGAATCTGGCAGTGGAAGGATCAATACCAGAAACGAATCATCACCCAGCAGAAAGCGATGGGCTGCTCCTGCGATTGGGACCGACAGCGATTCACCATGGATCCAATATGCGCACGCGCCGTCACCTGGACTTTCTTCCGCATGTTCAGAGACGGCCTGATCATCCAGGGTGACCGGATGGTGAACTGGGACTGTCACTTGCAGACCGCCGTGGCCGATGATGAAATCGAACACAAAACCGTCGATGGTCACTTCTGGCATCTCCGTTACCCGGTGATCGATCCCGGCGATGGAGAACCGGATCATGTCGTGGTCGCAACCACCCGTCCCGAGACGATGCTCGGAGATACCGCGGTCGCTGTTCACCCGGAACCGCGACAGGTACTCGGTGAGCGCCTCGAGCAAGCCAGAAATAGACTGGCTCAGGCACCAGAGAAACAACAACAAGAACTGGCGGAAGAGGTCACACGGCTAGAGGACCGAATCGAGACACTACTTCCCTCGCTGGAAAAGTTGGCCCAGATGGCTAAAGAGGGCCGGATGGTGATGCTGCCGATCGTCGATCGAGAGATCCCCCTGATCGCAGACGAATGGGCAAAACCCGAACTCGGCTCGGGGTGCGTGAAGATCACACCAGCCCATGACCCCAATGATTACGATGTCTGGCAGCGCCATCGTGACCAGATCGATGCCATCAACATTCTTCAACCAGATGGCACTCTCAACGAAGCCGCTGGACCTTGCGCCGGTGAAGATCGTTTCGAAGCTCGCAAATCCGTGATCGCGAAGTTCCAGTCTCTGGGGCTCCTGGAGTTGATCGAGGATCGCAAGGTGGAGGTGGGTCACTCCGACCGATCCAAGACACCGGTGGAACCCTACCTGTCGCTGCAATGGTTCGTACGGATGGGAGACATCGAGGGAGGAGTCACCTGCGGGGAAGGGCTTGACCATCAGTTCAAGATCCCCGGTCTGGCTCAGGCTGCCATCGATTCGGTTTCTGGCTGGAAATCCCCCACCGGACGCAGCGTCAGTTTTCACCCGGATCCCGAGAGATACCGAAACACCTACGTCAGTTGGCTCGAAGAAAAACGCGATTGGTGCATCTCGCGTCAGTTGTGGTGGGGCCATCGGATCCCGATCTGGGCAGGCGATCTGGATGAAGCACAACTGAAGGAACTGATAGACAAGATAATTAGTGAACAAACCGAAGACGTGTGCGTAAGGATCCGTACCGCAGATGGCACCGACCACCTCATTGAAAACAGTGCCAGCGTGCCCACTGGCGGAGGTCATGTGCTGATCTCGCTGAGAGAACCGGATCTCCAGGCCTCGACCAGGGCCCTCATCGAAGAGGCCGGTCTCCAGCAGGACCCAGACGTACTCGATACCTGGTTCTCCAGTGCGCTCTGGCCACACTCGACTCTCGGCTGGCCCGATCCCGCAACTGCACAAATCGATGACGGGCAGCGCCCTCTCCTAGCACCAGACGGCTCGGTCGATTGCCTCGAATACTACTATCCGGGATCGTGCCTCGTCACCGGGCGTGACATCATCACTCTCTGGGTTGCCCGCATGGTGATCATGGGGCTTTACAACCTCGGTGACCTTCCCTTCACAGATGTTTTCCTGCACGCAAACATTCTCGACGGCAAGGGCGAGAGGATGAGCAAGTCGAAGGGGAACGGAATCGACCCCATCGACATCATCGACCGCTACGGCACCGATGCGATGCGATTCGTGCTCTGCGAGATGCAAACAGGAACCCAGGACATTCGGTTGCCGGTCCAGGCGATCAGCCCCTTTACCGGAGACGTGATCGACCTAGCCACTGCCAAACATGGCCACAACATCTTCACCTATCTCTGCCCTGGAAGTGGTAAAGAATTTGACGTGCTCGGAACAATGGAAGATGTCCCAGCCGCCAAACTGATCAGTGACCGATTCGATGTCGGACGAAACTTCTGCAACAAGTTGTGGAATGCCGTTCGCTTCGCACTGATGAATCTCGAGGGTTACAAATTTGACCCCGATTGTTCGGCACGTTTGCAGAC
>JBBWWE010000237.1:0-2192 GCA_050256595.1 Planctomycetota bacterium | reverse complement strand
CTGCCAGGGTTCCCTCATCACCACCCAGTTCAAGATCATTGGCGGTGAAATCTGCCCTTGCACTGCCAGCACCGATCACGGGATGGAAACCAGCTTCCACCTCGAGGATCGGTTGCTCCACCAGTTCAGGAGCACACCACTGCTCCTGACGCGCCACCGTTGCCAGTGAATTGAGAACATCAACTTCAGCGATGGCTGCAGCGCCAGCCTGGAGCATGGAGATGGATCCGGTCAGTTCCTCTCGGAGCGACTGGAAAATTTCTCCCTCGAGTGCATCGGCTCGCTCCCGCGAGCCGAGCACCTTCTGCTCCATCTCCTTGAGATCGGGCGTGATGTATCGCTCGGCGTTCTTCAGGGTTTGCTTGCGGATGTAATCCTCGGGTACCCGATCTCGCTGAGCGTGGGTGACTTCGATGTAGTAACCGAAAACGCGATTGTAACCGACCTTGAGAGTTGGAATCCCCGTGCGCTGCTGCTCTTGTGCTTGAAAACTGGCAATCCACGAAACACCATCTCTGGAGACGGCGCGCAACTCATCGAGCGTTGGATCGTATCCATCTCGGATCATCCCACCTTCTGTGATGGAGAGTGGAGGTTCGTCGACGATGGTCTCCTCGATGCGTTCAGCGATGGCTTTCAGACCATCTCCGTCGAGATCCTGATCCAGTTCACGAAAACGACGCGGCTCCACATCAGCCAGAGCTTGCTTGAGAATCTCGACTGAGCGCAAGGAAACACTGAGTGCCCTCAGATCTCTACCGTGGACACGACCCAGCGGTAACCGTGAGGAGAGCCGCTCGATGTCTCTGACCTCACGCAAGCCGTCACCGATTCGATCGCGAACCAGATCATCACGAACCAGGTTTGCGATCGCCGCCTGACGTACCAGTATCGATTCCTTTTCGACAAGTGGAGCTTGCAGCCACTCCCGGAGCAATCTCGCTCCCATGGCGGTGCGAGTACAATCGAGCAACCCGAGCAGAGATCCGCGTCTTTCTCCTGTTCGGGAAACCTCGAGCAAATCGAGGGCGCGGTGGCTGGCAGCATCGAGCCCGAGACGCCTTCGAGAAGTGCCGGCGCGTAAGGCAGTTATGTGAGGGAGTGCTTGACGCTGGGTCTGCTTCAGAAACTCCAGCAGCGCACCTGATGCGGCCAATCCACAACGAAGATGCTCGATACCAAATCCATCGAGTGTGCTGGTCGAAAAATGAGCCAGCAACTTCTCACGAGCAGGCTCCGGCTCGAAGTGCCATTCTGGCCACCTCGTGATGACACAGGAGGGGAAGTGGGCTTTCAGCCATTCAAGATGATGATCTCCTTCTTCAGGATACCCTTCCGGTAACAAAAGCTCTCGTGGGGCCACCGCCAGCAGGATCTCGGTTCCCTCTCCGATGGTCAGTTCGTCACAATGAAATTTCCCGGTCGAAAGATCGACCCAGGCGATCCCTGCAGGACCTTGAGCAGCAGGACGCAAAGCTGCCAGATGCATCGGAGCATGATCATCAAGAGAACTCTCTGCGATGAAAGTACCAGGCGTCACAACCCTGACGACTTCGCGATCGACGATCCCCTTGGCTGTACGAGGATCCTCGACTTGTTCGCAAATCGCCACGCGGTGTCCTGTCTCGACCAGACGTTGGATGTAATTTTCGACGCTCTTGACAGGAACTCCGGCCATCGGAATCTTTTCTCCACTGCGATCTTTCGATCTCGACGTGAGGGTGATTCCGAGCAATTCGGAAACGAGGCGAGCATCGTCAAAAAACATCTCGTAGAAATCGCCCATGCGAAAGAACAGGATCTCATCGGGATGCTCCGACTTGGCAGCGTGATACTGACGCATCATCGGTGTCTCACGTGCCACACCAGATGCTGGAGCCACGTCTTGAGCAGCGCCGAGTTTTTCAGGAGTGTTTGTCTCTCCGCGAACCACCGTGGCCCCTCCCCTCCCCGTTCAGATCGGTGCGATCGGGCATTCTAGCCAATACAGGCCGTACTGCGAGCCGACTCCCACGTCGGGCGAAACCGGTCAATTCGGTCTGTATCCGTTCCCACCAGTACTTTTCGGGCGGTATCATAAGAATAGAGGAGGGTGAGAACCTGCCGGGACCCGGTTTCGGGGGTCAACCTGGTTCTCCCCGCAACGTGGATCCGGCAATCCGGGATCCCGGAAAACTAGCATGGAAGGTGGC
>JBBWWE010000236.1:0-6347 GCA_050256595.1 Planctomycetota bacterium | reverse complement strand
CCATCAAAGTGATGCTGGCAAACTCGGCACTGACGGAACAAAACGTCAAGGCAGAGGTGGATCGCTATATCGCCTGGCCAGGACAGGCACTCGCCTACAAGATCGGCGAACTGGAAATCCAGGATCTGGTCAAGAATGCTCGCAAGCAACTCGGGGATGATTTCGACATCCGGGCCTTCCACGACCACCTGCTCGCTGCCGGATCGATGCCTCTTCAGACGCTGCGTTTGCGGATGGAACAGTGGGTCAGCCGTCAAGGCGAGACGGAGAAACACAAGAAAGCCCCCGGCCCGGGGCAATGATCACCTCTCAAAACTGAGCGACTGTCCGTTACAGACGGGCCCCAGAGAAAGTAGAAACTCGACGGCACCCGCTGCCCACTGTGCGGGGTCGACTGCATGGCTCGCCTCCTGGGCACCGAAGGCTCTCGTGAGCATGTCGGTATGAACCACCCCCGGCGAGAGCGCCACGGCACTGACACCATCGGGTAAATCCTGGGAAAGGGCACCGATCAGACCTTCCACGGCAAATTTGGAGGCACAGTAAGGAGCCACGCCCGCAGAAGTCGAGCGACCCCAGCCCGATGAAAGAGCCACGAACGTCCCCCTCCTGGCATCGATCATCCGTGGCACAAAGGCGCGTGCGGTATTCGCCACCCCCTTCACGTTCACGTCGATCACGGCGTCGAATTCCTGTGTGGAGGTCTTCCACAGCGGCGCAGGTTCACTCAGATACCCCGCGTTGGCGATGACGAGATCGGGGACCATGCCAACTTCATCGAGATCCTGCGCCCACTTCTCCACTGCTTCGGAATCGGTGACATCGACACAACGGAAGTACGGGTCATCTCCGAGTTCTCGCACCAGATCGGTACTTCTGGCGCAACCGCCCACCGTGACTGAGCTGGCACAAAACTGCTCGACGAGGGCCTTGCCGATTCCACGGCTGCAACCGGTAATGATCACCTGACGAGACAAGAGACCTCCTAATGCATCCGAGGTTCTAGCGGTAGATCCGCGAGCAGTTGAGCCTCAAGTTGACCGGCCTCCTCGATCCTCAGATGGACCGCCTCGGCATCACAGACTTCCAGGGCAAGATCTCGAAACGTCTCCCAGTGCCGTCCTTCTGCATCGGCGAGTCGCTGGTAGAAATCCGCCAGAGTACGGTCATTATCATCTCCGTGAGTCAGTGCTGCCGCCAGAACCCGAAATCGTTCGCAGGATCTTGCCTCGATGAAGGCGTTGACGATGAGGTGATCTCCCAGGCCGCCGAGTCCACTGCCGCGCGCGCAGAGGATATTCCGCAGGCGCTTGACATAGGGATCTGGTGGCGGGATTCCCAGCGCGACATCTCTTTGCCTGAGCAAGTCGGTGACCTGGCGAAAATGAAGCAATTCCTCCTGCACCAGTGCGATCATCGGGCGGATGAGCAGATCGTATTCCGGAAAACGTGCCAGCAAGCCAAGACCAGCACTGGCCGCCTTGTACTCGCACCAGGCGTGATCCCTCAGTACTTCATCGAGGTTCTCGAGGGCCAGTTGGGCCCAACGATCGGGAGTCTCCGCGATGAGCGGAAGTCCTTCGAGCAGCCGTGCTGTCATCTTCTCGATACCTCTTCTCTTTACATCAAAAGGACTCGCAGCATCGATCGTGGTTCTCAGCGATCCTGGTTGTGATCGAACAGGTACGCCTGCGGAGCCCTCTCCAGAGGTCTGGGCAGTTCACGTGGGCGGCGCAGTCCACCGTGGAGTTCCGGAGATGCGGGACGCGCCATCGCCATCCAGCGCTGGTGAACCTGACGTGACTTCTGTGGGTCCACCACCACGTCTCCATATCGATCTGTCGGATCTGCCTTCGCCAGATGTACCCTCTGATGCCAGCAATGCATCCCACTGACCGGATCGGTTTGAACCGGGAATGCCAGGTTCTGATGAACTCCAGCCTCCGACCACCAGGATCGGGAACTGTCGGGGTCTTTACTCTTGAAGGGACGCACACCGTCGATCAAACGTAATCGAATCCGCCCCCCTGGCAGATCCTCGAAGCGCACTGTCGCACTACCCCAGCGCGAACCGGGACCGGATTCCAGTTTCCAGCGTCCCATGTGATGAGAACAGGCAAGAACGCCCGGTCTCAAACCATCGGTAACCCAGACACGATTGACGAAGTGTCCGATCTCCGTCTCGATGCGCACCAGATCGGCATCTTCGATGCCATGAGTGAGCGCATCGTCGGGATGGATCCAGATGGGGTTGGCATGGGAGATCTCGTTCAGGTGTTTCGAGTTTGCTGACCGAGAGTGGATCATCGTCGGCAAGCGGAAGGTCGGCACCAGCACGTAGATTCCCTTGCCGGGATCGAGTTTCTCGGGGGCGACATGACTCTCTGGAGCCCCTGGCAGCGCCATATCCCCGAAACCCCACTCCTCGAGCATGCGCGAATAGACCTCGATACGGCGACTCGCGGTGGGAAAACCCTCGCGAATGGCGCCATCGACCGCGACACCCACCACCTTGCCATCGATGGTCGCAACGCCGGTTTCGGCATCGACGAGAGGCCTGAATCCGGGGGAAATCTCCACCTTCTGCTGGTGACGACGAGTCGTTTCTCCCGGCAGTTGATGGGCACCGACTCGAGTCATGTACTCGAGCGGATCCATCCCCATCTCTGCGGCCTTCTCGGGAAGTCCCGGGATATCGTTCTCGAACATGTAACGGTACTGTTCCTCGACGCTGACCTTTTCTCCGGGACGATAGGGAGATTCGAAGTGCTTCCGGATTCCCAGTTCCCCGTCCGGGTCGATGCGCCACGAGAGTTCGATCCAGAACTCATCTTCTTCCCAGACTTGCCCCGGATTGAACCCTCGCGTGTCGTCACTCGGTCTGCCTTGCAACCTCGCCAGTGATCTGAACACCGGTTGTCGGAAAGAAACCCAGCGACAGGAGTGAGTCTCCTGGCTCTGAATATCATGGCGCTCCGTGGAGTGACCCATCGGTAGGACAAGATCAGCAAAGTAAGCGGTCTCGTTCCAGGTCGGAGTGAGGGCGACATGTAAACCAACCTTGCGCTCATCGCGCAACATATTCATCCAGGACATGCCATCAGGGAAGGTCCAGACAGGATTGAAGACACGGGTGAAGTAGACTCCGATCTTCCCGACCCCATCTTCGACCAGGTGAGGAAGCAGATGACTCATCTCGTAGAAGGAGGTGGGCCACTGTCGTGGCCAGATCAGTTCATTCCAGCGCGAGCCATGTTCTGGCATCGAGAAGTAATCAGGCTTGAACTTGTTCCAGCTCGCCGGTGAGGTTCCACCCTCGCTACCTGCGGAACCGGTGAATGCGGTCAACAGCGCCATGGCACGCGCGATTTGCCATCCTCCCAGATTGCCGCTGGCAGCACTACGCCAGATATGCGCCGCAACACGACTGCCGGCGCGCGCGATCTCATCGGTGAGAGCTCGGATGCTACCTTTCTCGAGTCCTGCCTGTTCCTCGGCCATCTCGGGAGTCCACTGCGACAGGTGACGGGAGAAGAGTTGCAGGAATCTATCGACCGTTGGCGGCTCTGCGGGATGCAGGTGCGCCAAATATCCTCTCCAGTCGACCCAGTCGCTGACGAAAGTGTGATCGATCTTGTTCTCCTCGATGAGCAGGCGCAATGCTGCCAGCAGTACAGCACCCTCGGTACCGGGTCGGGTCGGAAGCCATAGATCCGCACGTGCTGCCGTGTTGGAGAGACGCGGATCCAGCACCACGATGCGCGCACCCCTCTCCTTCGCCTCGACGATCCGCTGGGCGTGGGGATTGAAGTAATGACCCGCCTCGAGGTGAGAACTGAGCAACAAGATCAACTGGGCATTTTCGTGGTCGGGAGAAGGCCGGTCGTACCCCCAGGTCAGTTGGTAACCGCAACGAGCACTGGCGGAACAAACCGTGGTGTGACTGTTGTGCCCATCGATTCCCCAGGCTTGTAGAACCCGCTCCATCGCCCCCTCGTGGCCGGGCCGACCGACATGGTACATCACCTCGTCATGACGCTCGGCCACCAGCAGTTCTCGCACATTCGAGGCGATCTGATCGAGCGCCTCTTCCCACGAGACGGGGACAAATTTTCCCGCCCCACGGGGCCCTTCTCTACGCATCGGTTGCAGGATGCGCTCCTCATCCTTGACCTGGTTGAGCGTCGCAGGTCCCTTGGCGCAATTACGACCCCGACTGCCCGGATGAAGCGGGTTACCCTCAATCCGAACGATCTCCATCTCATCTACATCAATCGCTGCGAGCAAACCGCAGCCAGCCTCACAGTTGAAACAGGTGGTCGGAATCATCGCCATGCGGCGCAGCCGACGAGTGGAATCCAGTTCTTCCACCTCCAGCCACTTCTCGAAAGGCGGAAAATCACGAAGTTCCTCGCCGTAGGAGGACGGTTCGGGCAATTCCCGGCTGCGTGGCACCAGGCCTAGCCGGGCCGAGAGACGTTCGATCCAGTTGATCTTCGAAGCCATATCGCCCCTCACGCCAGCGGAAGGCGCTGTGGCGCCTCGACCCAGAGGTGTTCCCAGATGGCGATGCCTAGCAATGCCAGAAGCGCTGCGACGGCATGAGAAAGTCCATCTGCGGGTAATCCCACCACCAGCACGACCGGCAACACTCGACAGGCACCGATGGCCCCCGCTCCGAGCCACCAACCCCGAACTCCCAGCGTCATCGATCGGGCAGCGACGGCTGCCGCCTCGGTCGAATGTTTTCCGAATACCTCGAGCAACACAAACGGCAACTCGAAGAGCAGTGCCACCGCCAGCAATCCCCTCAGCGGCGACAACTCTTGCGGATTCAGCAGCAGCAGAATTGCAGTTCCAGCGACGATCGCCTGGAATCCGAGGTGAACCGGAGAGAATGCGGATTGCCACAGGTCTCGACCCTTGGCCTGGCCGAAAAGCCAGCCGGTATAAACCGCCACGAAGGTGCCCAGCACCGCTCCCAGCCCGAGTGTGCAGATGCCAAGCAGCGAATCCACGGAATCCCCACGCCACCACCCCACGACCGCCACCAGGCCGTAGAGGGAGATCCCGTAGGCTCCCCTCACCAGCCAGGAAGACCATTGCGGTCTCAGCAGCACCCACAGGAAACGCTCCGGTCGCTTCAGATCGGCGACCAGCAACAAGCCGGTCAGCGCCAGAAAGATCAGCGCGATGCTCCAGCCGTAGTAGAGCGCTCCGTCGACCAGTGAAGTGCGCTCGAACGGTGCGAGCAATGCAGGCACCATCACCGCACCCGCAGCGATGGATTTGGTCCACAGGTAAGCGCTCACCTTCCAGCCCCAGCTCAGTGCGTGTCGTTGGTGGATATCGTAGGTTCGACGCGGAGCTCCTCGCTCGTACGGGAGCTCCTTTCCAGGGGCAGGATCGGTGCCGTCTCTGGGTCTCTCCCCCCACAGCGTCCGGACACTCCTGTGACTCGCCAGCGGATCGAGCGCCTCCCGGTGCCCTTCGATGTAGTGAATCCTGGGACCGGTTCCCTTCTCCGGTTTGCGCACCATCGTCGGCTCACTGGCCACCAGTCTGGCGATCCGACTCTTCGGATCCGACAGATCACCCGAGATGATGGCGTCGGTAGGACAGACCACCACACAGGCCGGTTCCCTTCCGGCATCGACCCTGTGAGCGCAGTAGTTGCACTTGGTGGCGGTTCCCGTCTCTGGGTGGATATCGATGGCATCGTAGGGGCAGGCCTGCATGCAAGCCTTGCAACCGATACAACGCGTCGGATCGAAATCGACGATGGCATCTTTTCGGATCGTTAGACTGGATGTCGGGCACATCTCGACGCAGGGAGCATCGGTACAGTGATTGCAGCGAAGGACGTGGAAGGCACGCTCTGCTTGGGGGTAGACCCCTTTCTCCAGGTACTGCACCCAGGTCTTGTTCACCCCCACCGGATCGGAATGCTCCGTCTTGCACGCCACGGTGCAGGCGTGGCAGCCGATACAGCGGCGATTGTCGATGACAAAACCAAGAGCGGGTGAATTGCTGGAACTCATAGCCAGAATCTACCTGCCCCAACCCCCTGCGGCCATGGTCCGCCACGGGTTGACGGCGATCTCCTCAGACCCCACCTTCACTGCAGGTGTCAGGATCGGCACCGGGGATCGTATCCGAGGGATAGGGAGTGCTTTTCCCCTGCCAGAAGTTCACAGATGGGAGCGTAGAAAAGTGGATCGAGTTTTCCTCGGAACTGATACGGACGCTCTGAACTCCGCTGCAGATCGGATCTTAGGATCACACCAGGAGCGATCGGGGAACTCCCGCAAGCCATCTGGCGCCGGCCCGTTCGATCTACGCCACCT
>JBBWWE010000235.1:0-10190 GCA_050256595.1 Planctomycetota bacterium | reverse complement strand
TGTTGGTGCGACTCGCCAAACTGGAGAAACAACAAGCGATTCGCCTGCGTAACGCCGCTGAATACACCGAAGCACTGAAGAAACTTGACCTGATGGATCGAGTAACTCCGCTCGGTCGTACCGAAGGTTCAGATCACTGCTGGCACCAGTACATCATCCGTGTCGAAGCGCGGGATCGGTTACGAGAAGAACTCGCGCAACGGGGGATTGATACCGGTGTCTATTATCCAGGTACCCTTCCTCAACAGAGTTGTTTCGCCCACCTGGGACACAGCCCGGGAGATTTTCCGGTGGCCCAATCTGCAGCTGGGTCGGTCGTCGCCCTGCCTGTTCATCATCGACTCCAGGAGGGGGATCCGACCCGCGTCGTCGAGGTCATCCACGAGGTGATGGAGATTGTCGCCGGCTAATAAAAAAGGGAGGTGACTGTCGAGAGGGGATCTCGACGGCCACACTCCCAAACAGCGAGGAAGAGTCTGTATTATTTCTAGCAGGGAATTGGTCTCCCTGCGCTGTTTGTTAACAAGCCATCGTGGTGCCAACGCCATCAGGTGTTTTGCTGAATGGCCTCAGGAGTGCTTAAAAATGCATAATAATGCGGAAATTTGACCCGGCAAGGATTGCCGGATCGAGACATGACAAACTCTGATTTCCAGACTTAGTTCTCCGAAGTACCGAGGGAGGTGGCTGAATCTGGCCGTTCGAATTGGCTTCCCTCAGCCAATTCCACCTCCTGCAAGGCACTGAGCCGTGCATAGAGTCCACCCGAGGCACGCAGTGTATCGTCGGTCCCCTGCTCGACGATGTGGCCCTTCTCGAGCACCAGAACCCGATCGGCATCCCTCACCGTCGAAAGCCGATGAGCAACCACCAGTACCGTCCGGTCTCGCATCAGCTCATCGAGCGCCTGCTGTACACGCTGTTCACTTTCGGAATCGAGCGAGGCGGTCGCCTCGTCCAGTAACAGGATCGGAGCATCCTTGAGGATCGCGCGAGCGATGGTGACCCGCTGGCGCTGTCCGCCGGAAAGACGCTCGCCCCTCTCTCCGATGATCGTGTCATAACCATCGGGAAGAGCGACGATTTCCTCGTGAATCGCAGCGGCCCTGGCGGCGTTTTCGATGTCGGCATCGGAAGCACCGGTCCGACCTCCACGGATGTTTTCCTTGAGAGAGGAATGGAACAAGAAAGGTTCCTGCCCGACGATGGCAACTTGATCCAGTAATGAGTCCTGCGTCAATCCAAGATAGTCGACCCCGTCGAAGAGAACTCGCCCCCTGATAGGTTCTCTGAAACGAACCAGCACATCGAAGATGGTCGATTTCCCTGACCCTGAGGGACCGACCAGAGCCACCCTTTCCCCTTTGTGTACGGAAAAATCGATTCCCTCGAGCGCGTAGGGATCCTGTTCGGCATATCGGTACCAGATATTCTGGAACTCGATCTTCTCAGAAAAGGGTTCCATCGCGGTTGCACCCGGATGATCGACAACCGTCAATGGAGTATCGAGAACCTCGAAGATACGATCGGATGCGCCCACCGATTCCCCGATCGTCGTTGCCATCCTGGCCAGATTTTTGACCGGTGTGTAACAAGAAAGCATCGCGACAAGGAATACGGCGAAATCACCGAAAGTAATCTCTAACCACCCGTTGATGACGACCCAGCCTCCGGCTGCGATGGCCAGCGCCGTCAACAGGTTGTAGAGACCCTCGACCAGACTCCTGCCCTTTGCCCTGGCGATCTCGGTTCGAACGAGAGCATTTCTCAGATCAACGGACGTTTTCTCGAACTGGGCCTGGTGCTGGCTTTCCAGGCCAAAACTCTTCACCACACGTATTCCCGAAAGCAACTGGGAAAGCCCCTCGGTGGTCTCACCTGCATGGGACAGTGCTCCCCTGAAACGAGTCCTGACACGCCTTGCTTGCCGGAACACCGGCAGTGCCAGCAACATCATCATCGGAATCATGACCAGGGTCATCTGCCAGGAAGCAACGAATGCCACTGCAAGCGAAAAAAGGATGGTCAAAGGGCTCTGCAGAAACTCACCAAAGAGTAACTGGACCGATCCCGAGACACTGGCCACATCTCCGACAGACCTCGAAACCACATCACCATGACGGCGCGTTTCATAGTACTCGAGCGACTGCATCGACAGATGTCGGAAAAGGGCATTCCGGATATCGATGATGACCTGGATGCGAACCTTCTGGCCAAACACCAACCGGTAGAAGCTACACAGCGCAACGGTCACAGACAGCACGGCGATGAAGGCCGCTGCGAACCAGAGTAACTGCATGGCGCCGGAACCAGGATTACCGTTGTAGACATGTATTGTGGCAGGGCCCGTGATTTCACCGATGAAATGCACCATCGTCGATGCGCCCGGCTCCGATGACGGAAAATCGAATCCGAACCTGTCATGTTCCGCCTCCGTGAGTGTGCGGAACTCGCCAGATGTACCCCCCTTGACCTCGATCCTCGACCCGGCCAGTAACTGAAGAGTCCCACCGCCGGCCAGTTGGGCATCGACGACAATCCCATCTGCAAGGCTCATGTCCCTCGAGGCAGAGTCCTCCTCGAGTTCTCCTACCAGTTGAGCACGCTCGATCCGGAACACTTCCTCACGCTGGTGAGGTAACTCGATGTCTCCGGGTAACCACGGAAGCACATGATCCTCGAAAAGCCCGATCGTACGTCCACGCTGACCATCTTCTGAAGGCGATACGACCCCATCGATGACAAGACCCACTGCGGCCAGGCGCAAACTGTTGGCGGCGGAATAGACCACCATCAGTACGATAATGGCAAGGAGGAGACCGCGGTAGGGAAGCGCGTATCTCAACAACCGCATGATCCCCGAGTTTTTTTGGTACTGGTCGTGATCATTCATCGGCTGGACTCCAGTTGGTATTCCCATGCCTTCGACTGCTCGATGAAGATGTATGCAGCGAGCAGTACTGCGGTGATGAATCCAGGCATTCCATCCTTGAAACCACGATCCTTGACGTAACGACCCCAGAAGACAGAAGCGCTGGCTCGTAGCCATGAAAGCCGAGAGTGAGGCAACATGCGCCGCTTCCGCAATCCGCCAACTTCACCCCGTGCCAGAGCAGGAGCACTCTGCGTCGTGTAACGATTCATCCTCGTCACGAAATCGTGAATTGTCGGGTGCGCGAAGTGGAGGATCTTGCCCTGTAGTTGTCCAACGGTTCCGTCGACGACCGCATCGGAGTGAATCAAACCCGGCAGGTAGTCCCCCTGGCCAGCTCTGAACAGGCGTAGATGTTGATCGGCCCAGCCACCATGTTTCAACCAGCGACCCAGCAGGTAATGGCGAAACGGGATGGTGTATCCGCTCTCGGAAGGTTGTCCTTCCAGCAGTTGCTCGATCTCATCGCGAAGTTCATCGGTCACACGTTCATCCAGATCGAGCACCAGAATCCAGCCATCAGTGATCTCGCTCAGGCCCATCCTGCGGATATCTTCGACCAACCCCTCTCCGGCGGGGGCATCGATCAGTTGAACCGCCGGCAAGGATTCGAGCATCTCCCGGGAGCCATCGTGGCTACCGTGATCGACAACCACGATACGATCGACCCAGGAGAGATTCTCCAGCCAGGGCTCGATGTTCTCTCGCTCGTTCAGTACCGCCGCCACGACCGTCAATGGTGCCGTGGGGATGGTCCGTTCCGTGGCAGGAACGGATGATGAAGATGCTCGCGAAGACAAAAGGCCTCCCTCCCCGTGGTCAATTCCCGGGGATACCCACAGATGCTGCGGCCAAGGGGGTCGATCGTCAACCGGACCCACGAGAACGATAAGGCCCGTTCAAGGCATCTGAGGAATCATTTGCCTCGTTTTCGCCTCTTCTTGCGCGCCTTGATCAATTTCTGCAATTCCTCGGAACGCTCCACCGGCTCCTCGGAAACACCATCCGGCGCATCTTTCTCAGGCTGAGAACCGGTTTTTTTGGTGCCCGGGGTGACCCTCCGTGTACGGCCAATGATCGGCCTTCGTGGCGGCTCTTTGTGACCCTCGACACTCTCGTCGACCGAGACGGTCGCCCTTCGTCGAAAACCTCTTCGCGGAATCTTGAACTGAACCCGTCGAACCACGATGTCGAAAAAGAACAGCCCGAGGCCGAGAATGGCCAAGGTTGCCCAGAGCGGCTCCCGATCTCTTTTCCTCGGCAAGGATCGATCGAGCAGATCATCCTGACCAGAAAGCAACCGACCTCCAGATGCCTCGGCGATGCGGCGCAGTAGATCGTCATCGCTTCTCAACGTGCGATACTCCGACGGATATCCGACTGATATCGCCTTGGTCTGCCCACCACTATTTCCCTGGCCATCTTCATGATCGATCCGCAACAGGTAAGACCCCTCCTGCACTGCCGCAAACTTGCCAACGTAGCGACCGGGTGCCACCTGATTGACGACCAGGGTTTCTTCGGAGAGATCCGGGCCGACCAGCACCGCCCTGACATCGAGGCCATCGATGAAGCGGCCCTCGGGATCAATCGCATCGATGACGACGGTTCCCACTTCCCCCTCCACCTGATGGGAGACCTCCAGAACGCCTGAATCCAGTTCGCGTGAAATGGACCGAACTAACTGACTCCAGAAGGTCGAGTTGCCACTCCAGCCGATCCAGTCCGAACTCCAGCGAGCCCGGGCATCAGAAGTGAAGGCTGCGGTTTTGCCCAGCCCGTACCTGCCCAGTGCCAGCACGGGGTCCTGTTCGTCGTTGACCAGAACCAGTCGAGAGAGCGGTTTCACGGTCGTCAAGACAACACCATGAAGAGGTGGAAATCCGCCCGAAGCGAGTCCCCGGATCGGATCTGCGATCTCGACGATGGCGGGAGTGAAGGTCCCTTCTGCGATCAGATTTCGCCGTACTGTCAGTGCCTCGCGAAAGAAGATCTGGGGCAACATCGAGGGATCATCGACAAAGTAATATCTCCCCGCCGTATCCTGGGCGATCTTCTTCATCGTGGCGGGACCTGTCGGTCCTGGATGCGGCTGGATGCAGATGGTCGAGATCCGGATCCCCGACTGAACATACGCATCGACCAAGCCCTGGGTCGGTGGAGGAGGATCTCCGTCGGAGATGACAACGACATGCTTGGAATGAGCATCCGCCGTCAGAAGCACCTGGAGGGCCATCTGCATCGTCGGAGAAAATTGGGTCATGTCCGCAGGAGATAGCGCATCGATCTGTGAACGAATCGCAGCCTGATCGGCAACCGGTTGCATCGGGATCCCCCAGCGATCAGTTCCTCCGTCGTAAAGAAGAACCCCGAACAGATCTTGCTCGGTCAACGCATCCAGCGAAGCGATGGCGATGCGTCGAGCCCAGAGATTGCCCTGGGCGAACTCACAGGTATGAAGAATCACGGCGAGCGCGCCATTGGGTAACTTTTTTCGTTGCCGGATATCCATCTTCACCGGCAGCGCTTTTTCCACCTTTGTGCCGCGCCAACCTCCCGCACCAAAGGAATCGGAACCACCCACCATCAGCAAACCCATCCCTGTCGAATGGACCAGTTTCTCGAGCAGTTCGATCCGATTCGGATCGAGGTCGAAGGCGGACACGTCGTCGAGCACCACCGCCTCGATCCCCAGATAATCCTCGGCAATCGCCGACATTTGCTGCGGAGCGACCACATCCGCCAGGATGCTGCCATCGGCGAGGACCCTGGCCAGAGTCTGATCTGGATCCTCGGAAACGATCAGCACCCGGGGCGGCTGGATGGTCCGCACCAGTGCCAGACCCGAGTTGTTCTGCTCGAGGGAATCGGTGCCCGCGTCAGGAAATACAGATACCCGCAGTCTTCTCAGGGGTGAGGAGTTGGCACCGAGGCCAAACGTGATGCGGTTTCGTCCTTCAGCGAGTTGAACCGGACGACGTTCGATGATGCGATCTTGCTCGGACAGAACCACCGTCGCTTCGGCGGCCCCACTCGACCAGATCACCGAGTCCACCGAGAATGTTTGTCCGGGACGAACCGTCTCGGGCACCTGCACATTTTCCAGAATCACTTCGTCCTGGTGCTCGTAGTGCACCGGAATGACATCGACCACGATTCCCGCTGTCGCAAGGTTCTTCGCCTCCTGTACCGGATCTCCCTCGGTCGAGTTTCCGTCACTGATGAGAACGATACGTCGCGCTCCACCCGGTGCACTTCCTTCGAGATGGCTCGCCGAGAACCTCAATGCAGCCGCAATGTCTGACCCGCTCCTGTCGATCTCGGAAGAGATCCCCGGCCCCAACCTCAGCCCCATCGGCTGCTCCAGCTGTTGATCGTTGCCGAAGGAGACGAAGCCGACCTGATCCGGGAACTCGAGAGATCCGAGACGCTTGGAAGTCTGGGAAACGATTTCATCACTGACAAGTCGCGGAACCGACGCGGACAGATCTCTCAGCACCAGAACGCTCAGGCCCTCTCCGCCGGAGAGATGAACCATTTGGGCCAGTGCCAAGACGATGGCCACGACTGCCATGCTCCTGAGAAGCATCGCCAGTCGCTGAACGGCCACCGGCAAACCCGCTCGACTGCTGAGCGTGAAATAAATCACACACCCGAGAGCGGGAATCAGAAGCAGTAGCCATGCTGGAAAATCGAAACCGATGGGGGGGATCATAAAGGCCCTCCCGGCAACTGCGTGATCACCACGCGATGGTTGCCGGTATCCGCCACCAGAATGCTGACCTGGCCCTCTCTGTGGGCCACTGCAATACCTCGCGGCTCGCTGAGGCGGCCCGGACTGCTGCCAGCGCCCCCCTGCGTCGCGATCAACATTCCGTCGCTAGAAAACCTCTGGATACGGCACCCGGCTTTATCGACCACCACGAAACTTCCATCGGCAACGACGTCGATGTCGAAGGGATCGTCAAACTCACCTGGAGCCCGACCGGATCCACCGATGGTCTGGATGTAATCTCCGTCGAGAGTGAAGCGCAGAACCCGGTGATGGCCACAGTCCACAACGAGCACGGAACCATCGTGATTCACTGCAATCCCCTCGGGTCGGAGGAACTGATCATGCCCATCGCCGCGCTCGCCCCAGATCGACAGCAAACTTCCATCACGATTGAAACGGAAGATACGATCCTTCTCTCCATAAGAGGCCACCAGGATGGAACCATCCGGTGCGACATCGATTCCTCGAACCAGTTCGAGCCCGACACCCTCGCCAAAGCGACGAATCTCCTGTCCCTCAAGATCAAACTCGATGATTCTCATGTAGTGGGTGTCAGCCACCAGCAAGGTGCCCTGCTCGGTGTGGCACAGGTCGATGGGATGGCCTGCCGACCACTCCGGCAACATCCACACCCCTTCCAGTTTTCCTTCAGGGTCAAAATGCTGTGCTCGACCACTACGGTCGATCACGATGCAATCACCCCCGGGCAGTGCAGTGATGGCCCTGGGCTGGAAGAAGCGGCCGATACCTCGACCAGGGCCTCCGATGAATCCGGTAAATGAGAGCGGGTCCACCGAAGAAGAAGTGCAGGAGCTGAGGAGGAATACGACAAGGAATCCGGCCCCTATGCGCATGCGCTCCCTCCCGATCCGCTGCAGGTAGAATTGCGGAGACGACGCCGCTCAGTCGTCCGATCGACCTTGAAGGCGATCGAAGTAATCTCTGGCCACCTGTCGAAGAGTCACAGGTACTCGCTGGTTCTGGAGTTCGGATTCTGCCTGCCGAGCACTCGCCTCGACTGCCTGGCGCAACTGAGTCTTTGCTTCGCCACTGGGGGCTTCCCCTTCGACCAGCAAGGTAGCCACGGTAACGCCTCCGCGCCCTCCACCGTTCAGTTGTTGTGGATTGGTTCCGGTGTCACCATCCTTGGCATCGGGAACCTGGCCTCCTCCGCCACCGAGTTGCAGCGCCACACCCGCTCCCGGCGCTCCCGCACCACCGCTTCCCGGTTTCGGCTGCGCACCCTTCTTTAGCATGTGAACGAAACTTCGATCACTGGAAGAACCCTGTCAGGTTCCGCCACCTTTGGCCTGTCAGGTACCGGCAAGGCAGTCGGGGCAAATCTGTGGCGGAGGGCCCTCGGGCCATTCGGAAGGAAGCGCACTGAGTTCGGCCTCGGTGAACTGGATCTGGTCGAGTGCGTGGTCGAGCAGGTCACTCTCGCGCATCAAGCGTGCGAGTTGTTCCATCTGCCGGGCGAGATTCTGCAGATCCTTGGGATCGATCTGTTGTCCTGCTTTGCCAGCACCAGATGCCTCAGCGAGTTTGCTAGCAAGGTCATCGGGAAGCCCCAACGAACTGGCGAGACGGGCCAGATCTTCTCTTGCCTGTTTCCCTGCCTCACCTTCCTGGCCAGCGGCCTGCGCCAGTTTCTGCAGTTCCATCGCTGCACGACCGAGATCACCCTTGCGCATCGCTTGCTGGAGTTCGCGCCCTTCCTTCGATTTCGGATCGCCGGATCGCTCGGCACTGCGACGAACTCGTTCGGCAGTGGTTCGCGCTGAGGCGAGAGCTTCTCTCTCCAGTCGAGAGGCCACTGTACGCCTTGCCGTCTTGGCTCGCTCCTGAGCCGTCACCCGTGGCTCGGGTCGCTGCTTGGCCGGATCAGTCGCTGCTGGCAATTGCGGTTTCTGACCGAGTGTCGCCAGCAACTTGCGAGTTTCCGGGTCGATCTGATGACGCTCGGCGAGTCGTGAAACCTCGCGCAATCGGCGCTGCAATGAGGATTCCTTGCGCGCAATTCGGTCCGACTCCCGCTGTTTTTTCGTCGCCTCCTGCTCGATGCCGAGCAGATCCACTGCCGGCATCACAAGAGACAAGACCAGGACGACTAGCGAGAAGATTACACGCCGTCCGTGCCCCGGTTTGCCGAGCGGGACTGCCCGTCGCGGGTCGACATTGGCGGCCAACAGCTCCGCATCGCCGATGATCTTGTCGGCCGCCTCAGGAGAAAAGTCGGCATCTCGCGCAAACAAAGAGGTCGAGATGGTCTGGGGGATGGCCCCCTGTCTCTCCGCCTCGACAGCTTCGACCACGGGAATCGATCGGACTGACAAGAATGCGAGGATCCCCCCCGCCACGATGAGTGCCGCAGGAACTCCATAGAAGACCTGGTCGGAAACCGGGATGGAGATGATTCTGTCGAGAAAGTTGAATAGAGTCACCGAGATGATCGCCATCGCCATGATCGTTCCGGAATGATGCATCACCGCCCGCAGACGTCTCCTGGTTCGTATTCGAACCAGCAACTTCTGAACGCGATCTGATCCGTTCCTCATCATTTCCTCTTCTCGGTCACCCTATGCCATCGATCCGACTGCTGGAGCGTTCCGGACCCTTACTGCACAGATCTCCATCCTACGCTCTGAGGCCACAGGGTTCAAATCTCGGTCAGGAACCCCGTACGACTCCAGGAGCGAGCCAACTGGATCAATTCTCCTCGTCTCGAGGATCCGCGGGAGACATCCAGGACTCGAGATCGACCCCCAGAGCCTCGGCAACGCGATTGATGTGACTGAAGAAGCCGATGACGTGCACCAGTTCCAGGATGGCCGCATCATCGACCCCCGAACCCTTCAGTTGCTCGACATCAGCCGCACTCATCGAACCAGGATTCAGGGTCAGTTTCTCGGTGAAAGCAGCGATGGCCTGTCGTCGATCATCGAGGGAGTCGGGGCCCGACCGGACCGCTTCGACGAGATCCTCGCTCCCTGGCTCGGATTCGAGATCTCGCAGGTGAGACTCGATTCAGTAATGGCAGTCGTTGTGCTGACTGGTAAGAACCGCCACCCATTCTCTCTCGGCACGAGAAAGCCCGACCGACCGATGCATCAGTTGCACATAGAAATCGATGAACTTCTCCAGCAGATCAGGCCTGGGCGACATCACCTGGAGAATCTGGGCGACATCTCCGACGCGCGAACGAGAACTCGCGTAGACCCTCTCGAGCGTGCCGCTGTCATCCTCTTGTTCGGACAGATGATCGATCCATGCCAAGGGAACTCCTATTCACTCACCGGAGGTGCTGCACGTCTTGCCAGCATCCGATCGGCAAGTACCAGTGCCATCATCGCCTCAACGATCGGAACCGCGCGGGGAACCACGCAAGGATCATGACGACGACTGCCTTCGAAAACCACCGCCTCTCCCGAGGTATCGATCGTCGACTGGGCGGTCTTGATGGTGGAGGTGGGTTTGAATCCG
>JBBWWE010000234.1:0-1859 GCA_050256595.1 Planctomycetota bacterium | reverse complement strand
TGCTTCGTTCCCCCATTGCCGATCCGCGAAACCCCGAGGGGATCACCAGAACATCAAAACGATCTAGATTTCTGCCGAAATCGCCGGCAGAGATGGAGGTGAAGGAAATTCCGACTTCTTGTTCGAGGAAACTCCATACCGCTCCGTAGGATGTACTCGACACGGAGGAGGGGCCAAGCACCGCTATGTTGGCATGAGCCAGTTGAGGGAAGGAACCGGACCCCAGATCGGGTCCCACGTCGGTCCAACCACTTGAGGTACCGTAAAAGACTGTCCCGGTCTCAAGGGCGACTCTCGAAACGGTTTCATGCGTATCTTCGGAGGAGATCCAGACCACCAGCGTTCCGGCGGGATATTCTTTGCCCTGCAACTCGATCTTTTTGGTCACCAGATCGACCTGTTCACCAGCTTCCTGGAGAGCCCGAAGCGCACGTGCCGAGGGCACTCCCTCCCATCGATGGAGATAGGCCACGCCGGCGCGTTGCTCAACACGTCCCACCTGGGCTTCCAGTTCCCCGATGGGAACCAGGATTCCATCGACGGGTTGACTCGCAAGATAGGTATCCACCCCGAAGGCCATCGGCAGGGACCATGCCGCCACGTCGTAAAAATATGCTTCCTCCGCCTTGGCATTTGGCTCCATCAGCGCACGTGCGAGACGGCCCTGCGGTTGATCGAGAGGGACGATCACCGTCCCGGGCGCCAACTTGAGGATCTCCATCTCGGTACCATCGTGATGAACTAGTCCTTCGACCACCACCTCGTCCATCGTCTCGACCAGTTCGATTCCCTGTACCTGCAGTAACTTCAGCAGTGAGCGGCGACGATCCCCACCACCTGGCGGGATGATGAACTGAGCCAACTCCGACGACCGACCGGCATGGATGGCACCCTCACGAAAAGCAAAGAAGTCCTGCTGAAGGCGGAGGCGATTTCGAGCAGCACAATCAGCAGTCGCCAGCCCCGCAACGTGATGATGGTGAAGACGTTCTGACAGCGTCAGGATGGTTCCGTTTCGACGTCGGTAGGCCAGCCCTGCACCACCACCTCCAGCTTGTTCGTAGGTCATCCCTATCGATCCGTTAAGTGTCGGCCACGAGTCGCCATATGCGGGATAGAACAAATCAAACTGTTCAGCGGTGTAGTACTTCCAGCCGAAGCGATCAAAGGCACCGGCATTCGAGAGGCCGAATACCTCGCTCCACTCGACCCGATCCTGGGGAATGTTGGCATTGATCGGCTTTTCGGGTGGAAAGAAGAAGTAAGTGGACTCCGGCGACATCTCGTGAAAATCAACATGCACCAGTGGCTGCCAGCGCAGGTACTGCTCGATCCGGGCGCGCGTTTCTGGCTGACTCTGCCAAGCCCAGTCGCGGTTCAGATCGAACAGGTAGTGATTACTACGTCCTGAGGGTGAAGGCGGATCATGTTCTCTAGCCGCCGGATCAGGATTGGCGGGGCGTGCCTGCACCTGGTGGTACCATTGGAGATATCTCTCACGGCCATCCGGATTCAGTAACGGATCGATGATGACGAGACAATCCTCGCGAATCTGACGCATCTTGGGATCCGATCCATCGGCGAGTTGATGGATCGTCGCCAGCGCCGCTTCGGTCGCCGAGGATTCGTCACCATGGACGTTGTAGGAGAGCCAGACCACCGCCGGAAGATCTTCCAGCAAGGTGTCCAGATCCAGTTCTTCGCGCTCTGCCAACCGACGTGGATCGGCGAGCAACTGCTGGGCAGCTCGAATTTCATCGAGTCGCGCGATATTCGACTTGGTGGAGATCATCACCAGCACCAGTTCTCGACCCTCGGCGCTTCGACCATACTCCTGGATCAGAACCCGAGGGGAGAGC
>JBBWWE010000233.1:0-3617 GCA_050256595.1 Planctomycetota bacterium | reverse complement strand
CCGCCGGATTCCTGAACACTCCTCCAGACTCGACGGTGTAAATGTCGGAGGTGGCAAAACAAAATCCAGTGGTCGAGATGGAAAGTCTCGGATGATTGGGATTGAGTGCGTTGAGCAGGATGGCGGCCGTATCTTGACCATCGAGATGGCCACCCGATCGTGCAGTCTCGACCACCTCTCGGAATGCTTCGTATCCTTCGATGGGGATCGCTTCCATCAGAAGATCAGTGACTGCGCGGGCTTCCTCTACGGTGACAGCATTGAATCGTTCGCCGAATCGCTCGATAGACAGGCCGGTGATGGTCGCCTCGATGACTCTTCTTGGTGCCGTGTTGATATTGATGGGGTGGCGCAATGAAGCGCTGACCATCGCTTCACGCTCGGACCACTCGTGTTTGAGGGGTTCCTTCAGGATCACTCCGCCCTGGAATATCCCGCCTCGCCCCATGCCCCGAAATCCACCCCTGGGTGTTGGGAAGGCACCAGCGGCGAGCCCGTATTCGACCTTGGAAGGATCTGAAATGCTCCGAATCCGCACGACCGTACCCGGATTGAAGAAGTCGTAACGCGGCAGTCTCATCTGAGGAACACCCATCAATGCACTGTTGGTAATCTCTCCCTGGACCATCTGTTCTTGCGACCATGGTCTTGGCTGGGTCGATGAAGTGGTGATGTACTGGCGGATCTGCTCGTAATTGTGAGCGGAAAAAGTCTCCATCCCGGGCAAGTTGTAGATCTGCTGATAGGCCACCACTGCGCCAGGGAAATATTTCTTCGACTGATTCTTTATCTTCTTCAACTCGGGAGCGATGAAGGTCTGGTAGACGCCCTTGAAGGCATTCCCCTGGGCTTTACTGAGATCGATATCGAGCCGCTCCAGAACCACCGAGGCTTCGATGACCGCTGCCTTGCCTCTCACTGATTCGAGGAGATCGACAACCTCTCTGGGGATATTGTTGTCGAGAAATAACTTCCTGGCCTTGCGGTACTCCGCTTCATCGACCTCCTGTTCATCCTTTTTGAGGATCGAAGGATCGATACCGGCACGAACGAGCATCTCGGGCGTCAGCCCCCACTCTGCCATGTTGTCAAAACTGAGGCCAACGACAGCGAGGGTCTGCAAGAAAAAAGGAACCACAGACCAGTCCGCGATCTGGCGAATTCCAAGGGGTGTTCGGAAGGTCGCGATATGACCGTCCGAAAGATTGGCCAGCCGGTGCAAGAACACCTTCAGCCCGCGCAGGTCAAAAACAGGCCAACCTTCGACATGGGACCATGTACCCGATAGATACTGACCACGAAAAATGCCAGTTAGCGCCTTGTCAGTCTTACCCGTGTAGGAGATCGCTTCGACAGTGAAGAAAACAGGATTGAGGATGACCACGACGCCATCGATGGTATCGGGGTCGTCATCCGTCGGGAAAGAAGAGGTGTCATCGAGAGGCAGGGCTTCGATCTCCTGATCGTAGGCGATCGATTCCGAGAGATGACTGCCGGCAAGCAGATTCCCGATCAGGTTTGGCATGGCAGTGTTCAGGTTGATCTTTCCCTGCTCGTCCTCGACACGTGAATCGAGGATCAGGTTGCCATTACCACGCACTGTCAGTGTCCGTGGTCCTTCGCCGCCCAGTGCATTCGATGAAAAACTACTGGGAAAATGGATGGCGAGTTCGTCGAGGTCATCGACAAGATCGGGGGCCGTGGATCCTGGCTGCCAGGTTTCTCTCTCACGGCTATGGTGGGTATCAAACAGGGTGCTGACCGCATGATCACGGGCACTGCGGGCACCCAGCCTTGCCCGTTGCTCGGCGATCGAGCGCGCAGCACCCTGCTCTTGCAATCTCATCGAGATGACGAAAGGCGTACCGATGGCAGCGAGTGCAGCAAGCACCAGGATCACCATCAGCAAAGCCATGCCGCGCTGACGATCAGGGTAACCATTGTTATCCACGAATCGCTCCCGTCAGGTCGATGACGACATTATGCAGTCGTTGCACCGAAACTCCGTCCACTTCTCCGATTCCCACGTGAATGCCTGGCGACATCGGTAACAGGTACTCTGGAGCAGTTTCACCGTTTTCCGCCATATCCTGTTGTTGCCAGTTCTCGAGAAATGTCATCAGATCGCCGATGGGACTACCGAATGCTTCTTCTATGGCATCGCCCTGTTCTTCCTGCTCACGACGCTTTCTGGTCAACTGATCACGAAAACTCTCTCTCGCGACAGCCGTGGAATCGCCGGCATCGGACTCGACGAAATCCCCGACCTCGGCCACGTGAATCACGACCGGGAAATCATGCTGGAGTGGATCCAGTGCACCTCGGCCGTCGAGATACACCAGCTGAGGTGGGCCGAGCAGTTCGATGTCCATCGGCAACTCGACCGTATGTGGCTCGGTTGCGGCGCGAAGGATGACCTGGTCGATGGCTCCCATGAAGAAGCGGTTGGGATGACTGAGCCAGAGATCGCCATCCGCCGGTGGCACCTCAGCAGGAATCACTGGCCAATCCTGAGGATCCACCTGCTCGAACCCTTCGGGGATCCAGTAATGCTCGACACCATCGATTTCGATGACGATATCGATTCCATCGAAAGTAGCCCGCAGATGAATCCATCGATCGGGAAATACCAGCGCGCCTTCAGTTTGAGCTCTGAAGAAGACACCATCGATGGCCACATCGGGGTCACCCAGTTCCAGGTAGGCTGCACCATCGGCGAGCAAACCCATCTCGAAGGATCCCGGGATGCCGATGACCGCGAATCGCATATCTCGCCGTGGATCGGAATAGCCACCATGCGGCTCGACTCCATCTTCTGGCTGCCAGGGTGGTTGCCAGAAACGAACCCATGCTTCCGCTGATAGGCCTCTCTTCACATTGTAACGCGGCAAGTAACGAGCCTGCATCGCGGCTCCATCGTCGACGAACAGTGCCGCAGCGCCTATTGACCCCTTACAGGCTTCGATGTGGCCGGTGACCACGGCTTTTTCACGAAAGGCTCCTGTAATCGCCAAACCTGCATCCAGTGTCGTTCCCTCGGCGATGCCATCGAGCCCTTCGAAATCCCATGACGCTACGGTTTCAAATCCGAATGCGGAAACCCTTCTCCTGTCCGGGTCAACCAGAACCCGGCTAGGCATCCCCGAAGTGATGGACCAGTTACGTGCTGCACGAACCGTCGTGGACACGTTGCTGGCTGCTACCTCGAGTGTCTGTGCATCTCCAAAGGAACGAAACACCGACACGGACATTCCAAGAACGATGGTAAGAATCGACAATACGACCAACAATTCGATCAAAGTCACACCGCTAGAGGTGCAGTTCCTTGATCTCACCATGACGTGACGTCGTCTCCGGATCCCATCTGGTGGATCCCGTCTGGCCCGGCAGACCAGATCTGGAAACGCAAAGGATCATGAAAAGTTGCCGTTTTGTCAGAAGTCCCGGACATCACCTTCGTTGCACCATCTTCCTGGGTCGCTGAAAACTCGCGGCCATAGTCGCGATTATGGATGTAGACGTACGGGACACCCCATGGATCGATGTACTCTCTCAATTGATCATCCCCAAAAACCGACCTCATCTGGTCGAACAGTTCTCTGTTTCCTAGCCGAACT
>JBBWWE010000232.1:0-7798 GCA_050256595.1 Planctomycetota bacterium | reverse complement strand
CGGGGAAAGGCTCTGCTTTGGACATCTTCCGCATCAATGGAGGAAACCGTCTCAACGGTTCCGTCAAAATTTCCGGCTCGAAGAACGGGGCACTCCCCGTGCTCTTCGCCAGCCTGCTTTGCGATGGGCCGGTAGCACTTTCCAACGTTCCTACCGGACTGAAGGACATCAAAACATCACTGAAGATCCTCGAGACACTCGGGACTTCTTCAGATGCCAGCGAAGATGGTTCGGTCGCCATCCAGGTCGAGGACACGACCGCGACCTGCGCAGACTACGAACTGGTCAAAGAGATGCGGGCATCCATCTGCTGTCTTGGTCCGCTGCTAGCGCGCAGGGGAGAAGCCATCGTGTCTCTGCCCGGAGGGTGTGCCATCGGGGATCGTCCCATCGAACTTCATATCCGTGGAATGAAAGCACTCGGCGCCGATGTGAGCGTTGAGAATGGGTACGTGGTCGCTCGTGCTGCGAAATTGACGGGCAACACCATTTATCTCTCCGGGTCCATGGGCTCAACGGTACTCGGGACCCAGAACGTGATGATGGCTGCGGTCGGCGCCGAAGGCGAAACCATCATAGAAGGAGCTGCCTGCGAACCCGAGGTTCAGAGCACCGCTAGTTTCCTGCGTGCGATGGGTGCCACCATCGATGGAGATGGCACCCCCGTGGTGCGCATCAAAGGTCGAGGACGACTCGATCAGGGTAGTGGTCTCGAGGGTGGGAGTTTCGAGATCCCGCCTGATCGCATCGAAACGGGGACGTATGCGCTTGCTGGTGCGATTGCCGGAGAGCAAGTGATTGTCGAGGGGTGTCGTCCCTCGGAGAACCTGGCGCTGCTCCATCAACTCGAACAACTCGGTGTACCGGTCGAGGTCGGAGAGTCAACAATAACGATCCAGGGGGTCGAATCGGTAGCTCCCGTGGCGGTTTCGATGCTGCCCTACCCGGCGTTTCCGACCGATCTCCAGGGCCCCTTGATGGCTCTTTTATGTCTCGGCCGAGGCGTCAGTCTCATCACCGACAAGGTATTTCCTGATCGCTTCAACCATCTCTCGGAGTTGCGTCGTTTCGGTGCCCGGGTCCGCAAGGAGGGTCCAACCGCCATCATCGAGGGCGGAGCATCGCTGTCGGGGGCCAAGGTGATGGCAAGCGATTTGCGAGCCAGCGCCTGCCTGGTGCTGGCGGGCCTGGTTGCTGATGGTGTGACCTATGTAAATCGCATCTACCATCTCGAAAGAGGATACGAGCGCATGGAGGAGAAACTGTGCAAACTCGGCGCCAGGGTCGAGAAAATCTCCGAGTACGACCTGGAGCGGGGTACCGACAAGGAACTGGTCTAGGATAACCAATGCTCGAAGGACTCACTCGCCGGATTTCTGACATCGTTGCCGGTCTGCGCGGCAGCAAGATCACCGAAGCGATCATCCAGGAGACCGGTCGGGAGATTCGCCGTGCGCTTCTGGAAGCAGATGTAGCGCTGCCAGTGGTGAAGGATTTCGAGAAACGAGTTCGTGAAGCGGCTCTGGGTGCCGAGGTGATCGAAGGTGTCGATGCCGGGCAGATGTTTACCAAGGTGGTTCAAGAAGAACTGACCTCCTTGATGGGACCTGTCGATCACGAACTGGCTTATCGATCGAAGGGTCCGACGGTGGTGCTTTTGTCCGGCCTCCAGGGCAGCGGCAAGACGACCACCTGTGCGAAACTGGCTCTTTATCTTCGAGACCGCAAGAAACGCAAACCGATGATGGTAGCTGCAGACTTGCAGCGTCCCGCTGCGATCGAGCAGCTGAAAGTGCTCGGCCGTCAAATCGATGTTCCCGTCTTCCACCGCGAAGGGCTTTCTCCCCCCGAGGTCTGTGTTGAGGCGCTGGAAGAAGCCAAGAACCTCAAGTGCGATGTCGTTCTTGTCGACACTGCCGGTCGATTACACATCGACGAGGAGCTGATGGCAGAGTTGAAAAAAATTGCCAAGAAGATATCGCCGGATGAGGTCTTCTTCGTCTGCGATTCGATGACAGGGCAAGATGCGGTGCGTTCGGCCGAGGCGTTCTCCCAATCTCTCACTCTTACCGGGGTGATTCTCACCAAACTCGATGGAGATGCTCGCGGCGGTGCCGCCCTTTCGGTGAAGGCAATCACCGGGAAACCGATCAAATTCATCGGAGTCGGTGAAAAACTCGATCGGCTTGATGAATTCCATCCAGAACGGATGGCCTCACGGATTCTCGGCATGGGAGATGTCGTCAGCCTGGTCGATCGCGCCCAGTCCGTGATCGACGAGCAAGAGCAGGCCGAGATGCAAGAAAAGTTGCTCGATGCCAACTTTGATCTCGAAGATTTTCTCTCCCAGTTGCGGCAGATCAAGAAGATGGGAGGGCTGAAGGATCTGCTCTCGCATCTGCCGGGGATCGGCGGTCGCCTCGATGAACTGGATGTTCAAGGCGATGAACTCGTTGTTGTCGAGAGCATCATCCAGTCGATGACGGCCCAGGAAAGGCAGCGACCGGAGATCCTCAATACCAACCGCAGGCGCCGCATCGCGGGTGGTTCGGGTCGGAAGGTCGAAGATGTCACCGGTTTGTTGCGCCAGTTCAAACAGATGCAGCAGATGATGCAGCAGATGAAGAAGCAGCAGGGTTTCTTCGGCAAACTAAAAGGAATGCGTGAGATGAAAGAAACTCTCGCCGGTGAGGGGCAGACTGGCGCTACCGGTGTACCCGGTCTTCCTCCTGGTTTTCCGGAGCTGCCCGGAGCTCCACCTGCGGGTCCTGGAGGGCCAGGCAAGAAACAGACCGGTCCGTCCCTCGACGAAAGACGCAAGAAACGCAAGATGGAACGTCAGCGGCGCAAGAATTCGCGCCGACGATAAGGGCCAAATTGCCAGAAAAGGCCCGGATCTGGGCCAGAAATCGTCTCGGCTCTGTTGATGGATCTTTTCCTCCCCTGTAACCTCACTCCTTCCCCTCTGATGGGGGGATTGTGATAATAGGGCTTCCTGGCCCCGATTTTGATTCCTCGTCCGGGATACCCGGATCTGTTCGACTGGAGAGATTGTCCATGGCGGTTGCTATCCGTCTCAAACGCTGCGGAAGACGGCATCTTCCCTTCTACCGCATCGAAGCTATCGAGAAGCGCAACGCTCGTGGAGGCCGCTCGCTGGAAACATTGGGTTGGTATGATCCTCTGGTCGATGATGCCCAGAAGCGTGTCAAACTTCACGTCGATCGAATCCAGTACTGGATCGATCAAGGTGCGCGCCCGAGTGCAACCGTGACCTCGTTTTTGCGCAAAGTTGATGTGAAGTGGGGCAGCGGCAAGAAGAGCCGTCGATCCCAGCAACGCGCCAACAAGAAAAAAGATGGCGGCCCCGCCGCCTGAGGAACCTGGATCCGGAGTTGCCGGTGCAGATCGACATTTTGACGATCTTCCCGAGTTTCTTTGACCAGTTCCTGCGTCACGGCATGGTGCGAGTCGCTCGTCGGTCAAACCGACTGGATGTTCGTATCACCGATCTCCGGGCCTTTTCGGAGGACCGCCATCGGACCGTGGATGATCGTCCTTACGGGGGCGGCCCGGGAATGCTCCTGAAACCGGAGCCTGTATTCCGGGCGCTCGACTTGCTGGGCCTGGAGTCCGGCAAAGAGCCCCCGGCCGGGACGGTACCTCTTCTGATGTGCCCCCAGGGCCAGAAGTTGAGGCAGAAAGACCTGGAGGATTTTTCAGGCGCTGAGCGCCTGGTGATTCTCTGTGGTCGTTACGAGGGTTACGACGAACGGATCATCGAGGCCTACCCGTGGAGACGGGTGTCGCTGGGGGACTACGTTCTTTCCGGTGGCGAGGTCGCGGCGATGGCGATCATCGAAGGTACTGTTCGGCTGTTGCCGGGAGTACTTGGAGATGAGGAATCCGCTGTGCGTGATTCCTTCAGCGAGTGGGCGGGGCCGGCTGGTTTCGACCACGCACACTGGACCCGTCCTCCCGAGTACAGGGGGCGTGCGGTTCCGGAGGTCCTGCTCAGCGGTGACCACGGGGCCATCGAAAAGTGGCGACGCGAGAACTCCGAGCAACAAGGCCCGGGGCCACTCGAAGTTGCCACCGAACATTCTGCAGGTACCGGAGCCTCTCCGGACAGAAATCGAGATGGGATCTCCCATGACGGGATTCCGGGAGAAGAAGATGTCGAACAAGATTGATGAATTCGAAAAAAACCAGCTGAAGTCAGACGAAATCGACGAGTTTCATGTCGGTGATACCGTCAATGTTCACGTGCGTATCGTTGAAGGCGACAAGGAGCGGATCCAGATCTTTACCGGCACCGTCATCGGCCGCAGGAGCGCCGGTAGTCGCTCGGCCTTTACGGTTCGCCGTATCGTCGCCGGAGAAGGTGTCGAACGTACTTTCCCGCTTCACTCACCATGGATTGAGAAAATCGAAGTGAAACGTCTCGGCCGAGTCCGCCGGGCGAAACTGTATTATCTCAGAGATCGCGTGGGCAAGGCGACCAAGGTCCGTGAAAAAGTAGCTATTCGCAGCAAGGACAAGGACAAGGGGAAGAGTGGATCCCAGGGCCAGGAGGTTCCGGCCGGCTAATCGAAAGTGTTGCTGCCGTTCACCGCATCAATCAACAAACGGATGCCCCCCGGAATCGCGAGTCGCGAAACCGGGGGGTTTTTTTCGTTCAACGTCCGTTTCCGGTCGCTGGGCAGAGAAGTACGTCGAGTGGCGGTTGCGATTACGAGGCTGGAGGATCGAGTCGCGCAACCTGCGAACACCTCTCGGCGAGATCGACTTGCTGGCACGCGAGCGAGCAGTGCTGGTCATCGTCGAGGTGAAATACCGCACCACAAAGGCCCGGTGGCCTCTCGAAGATCGCCAAGCACGGAGACTACAGCGCGTGGCCCTGTGGTTGGCCGCCAACCGGGAGATCTCCGGGGGCATTCGGATCGACCTGGTCGAGGTCACTCCGCGCTGTTTTCCGTTTCTTCCTGCCCTCGACCATCTCGAGGCCGCGGTGGAATCAGATTTTCCCTGATCAAGAAGTTCTTCTTTCCCTTAGATCCAGAAGGAGAGAAGATCGGGGTTGCCGCGGACCCAAGCTCTAACCGGATGCTTGCTTTGACCGGAGGTCCTGACATGGACAAAAAACCCTTCTCTTTTCCCATCGTCGATGAAAGCTGGAAGAGATTTCTCGGCCTTGACGATGCTTCTTTTTTGCTGGAACGCCTCGGCCAGGGTCGGGTTCGCTGTTTGTGGAGCTGGTTCGGGTCAGAGGACGGACTCCGATCCGGCGTAGTTCTTGCGCAAGAAGCCCCGGTCTTCGATCTCCTACTGGAACGCCTCTGTGATGATCTTGCATGCAACGATGTAGTTACCGAGGAAGACCCTTTCGCGTTGCCGGCGCGCTTGAAAGGACCGGAATGGGCACATGCTCTTTTCGGAATGGGATTGATGTTCGGCAGCAGTTGGCGGAGCACCGGAAGTGGAGACCCCTTCGCTGCCGAGCGCACTCTTGGCGATCTCGTCGAATACATTTCCGAAGAGGACTGGGTAGCCCGGGTGCGCCAGGACCGGGATTCAGGACCATCTGAAAACTGTAGCCCCATCGATGTAACCTCGACCTTGCTGAGAAAAGAACCGCTACTGGAGTTGCCCATCGACGCGCTACGTAAACTGGTGACGAGCGAAACATCGGCGGTGCACTGGTGCCATGAACTACCTGGTGAGGCGCGTGCCCTCTTCTTTCTCGGTGCCGTGGCCGCTGGAGTCGAGATCCCCCAGCAGCACGGAGAATCAAAAAAAGTGGAAGAGGCGGAGGTCTCTTCTTGACGAGTCAGCGACTCATTAAGGGCAGAGCGGCGTGAGGCAATCGAGGGTGACGGGTTGCGACCCGCAGTCGGGGAATGGAGCGCTCGGAGGTGTGCCGCTGGAAAAGATGTAGACGAGCAGATAGACGACATCAGAAAGATCAAGGCTGCCATCTGCGTTACTGTTTCCAGCTTCCCGACAATCGAGATCCCCATTGCTGAATAGATGAAGCAGCAACCCAACCGCGTCTGAAATATCGTGAGCCCCATCGCCACCGAGATCGCCCCGGATGAAACCCGCAGATGCTGTCGGCTTCGGATGATCGATGAGGTGCTGAAAAATTAACGACGATGCCTGACTGCTGAGTGCCGGAAGGTGTCCGCCGAGAAAGATCGACCAGAACTCCACCGACCCGCCTGCCGTGCAGCCTTCTTGCCAGCGCGAGACGCTGGTTTCGTTACCTAAGATGAAACCATCGAAATTGATATTTGCGCCCGAGACCGGGGTAGCGTTGCAGCCATTATGAGCGGCCCACTGGGTGCAAGTCCCCATGGCCGATGGATAGTTATCGTTGAGAAAGCCGCCAAGGTAAAAAATGATCGGGTCGAGTGTTCCGTGGATGTGCAAGACATGCATTGGAGATGGAGGAGCGCATTGCGCGGGGTCATTCAACGCGCCACCTGACAGACTGACGATCGATGCGAAACGAGTGCCATCCTCACAGGCCATGCGATGAGCCATGAAACCACCGTTGGAATGGCCAACGATATGGATTCTTTGAGGGTCGATGTTGTACTGGCTTTCGATCAGATCGAGCAGGGTGGTCAGGTATCCCACATCATCGACACCACTGTTGTCGTTATCACAGCAAGCGCTGGTTGCGTTCCAGTACTGAAATCCTAGGGAGTCCGTATTGCCGTCCGGATAGGTGAAAATGAATCCGTTTTGTTCTGCTAGCGGCGAAAAGTCGAAATAGTTCTCCATCATATTTGCCGTGAAAGCGTAGCCATGAAGAAGCAACAGCAGCGGTGCCGGGGTGGTCGGGTCATAGCTCGATGGGATTTTCACCACGACAGGGCCGCGACCCGCATCGACGTTGACCGTGGTCTGTCCGAAGGCAATTGCGGGTGCAAGTACCAGTAGCATCATCAAGGCCAGTTTTTTCATCGCCAACATGAAAACCATCTTTCGGAGTCTCGAAGGCTTCCTTCTATCCTATCGGACGCGGCCGCATCTTCCATCCCTCGGGTTCAAGTCGCGAAGCGGCTAAAGGCCTATTCTTGGCGAGAAAGCTGGCGGGAAGATTGCGACGCAAACATCAGCAGCGTGATCAGCACCAGTACGACCCCGGATTCCACGATGACCTGTAGTCGTTGTGCGGTGGAAATGGCCCACCAGCCGGCAGGATCCAGGATGGCCCAGCGGTATAGATGAATACCGATGTGCATCAAAAGCATGATGATGACAGGCAGACGCACCCCGGCGATCCCGAGCCAGAACTGTATGGCCAACGAGATGCAAAAGATGCCCAGCAACCCGTCGACCAGAGATGTGTGCCACGTATATCCGGTTTCAGGAAAGAACAGACCCGCCGAGATCCACAGAAGGCCTCTCACCGCCAGCCAACTCACCACCAGCGTCGAGACCAATCCGGGTCGGATAGGGTGTGATTCTTGCTGGATGTTCAACCGGGAGTGGCTCCGTCTCGTATCTCTCCCACCATGGGATTCGCCACAGTATGCTAATGCGTGCAGGAGGGGGATGCGCTCCTCTTTAGGCAGTGTTGCTGAAAGGGATTCGTGATCAATCGAGCCATCGTCGCCCTTCTCCCGCTGGTGCCCCGTTCGCTCGTCTGGAAGGTGTCGCGTAAGTACATCGCAGGTACAACTCTGCAAGAAGCGCTCGATTGTGTCGCACATCTCAACTCTGCCGGAATGAGCGCAACCCTCGATGTACTCGGCGAGGATTCCACAACCGAGGAGCAAGCGCTGGC
>JBBWWE010000231.1:0-2309 GCA_050256595.1 Planctomycetota bacterium | reverse complement strand
TCGGAGCCGTGGGGTTATCGAAGTTCCAGATGTCGTGATGCACTGTCTGAAAGTGCCAAGCGCGATTGCCGGTCTCCACATCGAGCGCGATCACACTCGTGCCGAACAAACCATCACCTTCACGGAACCCTCCGAAAAAATCGATCGTCGGTGGATTCGTAGGGATGTACACCAAACCACGTTCCGGGTCGGACGACATCGGCGCCCACGAGGAGACATCACCGGTCCACTTCCAGGCATCGTTCTCCCAGGTGTCGTGCCCGAATTCTCCCGGCCTCGGGATCACATGGAATTTCCATTTGTGCTCACCCGTCCGGCTGTCATAGGCCAGGATATCACCCGGCACCATTTCAATACGCGTCTGGTTGTACCCTTGTTCGGCTGAATTGCCTACCACCACGACACCGTTCACGACAATTGGTGGTGAAGAATTCGTGATATGTCCTAATTCACGAGGAATTCCGAAATCCGGATCATACGGGCCACCCTCCCAGGTCTCCCACGGTTCCCAATCCCTGATAAGGTCAGGAAGAAGATCCACTACCCCGGTTTGGGGGAAACCGGCGAGAGGTACTGGAGTGCCCCAATCTTCAATAGGTACACCGGTTTTTGCGTCTAACGCATAAAGAAAGAAGGCTGGACTCGTGATATAAATGACGCCACGTCCGTCGATCTCACCGTATGCGACACCCTTACCGTATCCGTTCCGCATACCGCGATCGAAACGCGTGGTATGTGGTTCTCGGAAAACCCAGATCGTTTCTCCCGTATCGGGATCAATCGCGACCACAGCCCGGCGTTCACCTGCAACCGTGTAGAGCATCCCATCTATATAGAGAGGAGTCGAACGGGATACCGCGAGCGGACGCGGTCCATAGTTGTCACCCCGCCAGATCCAAGCCACTTCCAGGTCCTCGAAATTCTCGGCATTGATCTGACCCAGAGGCGAATAGCGAGTGTGTGCAGCATCAGCTCCGATATAGCGCCACTCACCGGAGCGATCATCACGCTCTTGTGCATTGATGACGAAAGGAGCCAAAACGGCCAGGATTATTGCAACTGTTACTCTTTTCATAGCTCGCATACCCCTACGAATCAGAAAGCAGCTTCAGACAGATTAATTGCTCTCTAGCATTCGTACGACCCCCTCGAAACAGGCAATTCCCAAGGATTTACGCGATCCAATCCATTGATAGTTTTTCTCTTGGCCTTTATCATGCGCCGCCGTGCTTGTTATGAAGAGAGTGAAAACGAACATTTCACTGCTCGCCCACGAATAGTATTCCCCTTTAAAGAGGCTTACTCCTGAGAGCAGTGCGGAACCCCCAACTCCTTCTCCTGGTTAGTATTGCCGCATCGGGTTGCGGCATCTTTGGACCATCAGCTCCACCGTCGGTCCAGGTCGATGCCGTTCAAGGTCTTACCAACCAGTCGACAGTCGCAATCACCGGATCAACCGGTGCGGACGGTGGGGGCGCCACGATAGAGATTATTGGCGGTCAAGCGATTGTTACCGGGAATGTGAGCGGTGAAGGCAAGTTTTCTGTGTCCGTGCGCCTCAGGACGAATCAGCCAAACAACCTTTCCGTTGTCGGATTTCACGACGCAGGCTCTCGCAGTAACGCATCCAGCGTAAACATCATTCACGACAACATCGCTCCTGGGCCTCTCGATCTGAATCTCCCTCGTTACACAAATCAAAATCCTTTCCTACTCACCGGGATTAGCGAGGCAGGTGCCTCGGTAAGCGCAGCGACAGCGACGGCTACCAATCAGGCCACGGCCTCAGCTACCGGAGCTTTTTCGGTGTCTGTTCCGCTAACACCGAACATCTCCAATCAGATCACGCTCGGCACCACGGATTTAGCCCAAAACTCGAGCAGTCCAACCGTGGTCAATGTGATTCATGACGGAGTGCTACCAACACTGACAACTTCACAACCAGTTTCTGGGGATACTCAAGTATTCGATACAAACGGCGACTCCCGAGTGAACATAGCGTTCTCGTTCGATGACGATTCTGGGGCAGTGGACCCGGCGACAATCTCCGTAACAAATAATCGGTCTATCGGAGGTGGAGCAGCGCTCGGCGGGTACGATGCCGGGATGAATATTCTTCAACCGTTCAATGGTGACCCCATTATGATCGACGGGGAGAGTGCGACCTACAACGCATCCCTCGATCACGAGTTTCCAGTTGGTACCAACATTTTGACGGTGAGCGTGGCAGACTCTGCCGGTAATATCAAAAGCGATCTAGTGTCGCTCGAGGTATATGGTACCGAGCCCAGCTTCAGCATTACCTCGCT
>JBBWWE010000230.1:0-11698 GCA_050256595.1 Planctomycetota bacterium | reverse complement strand
GATGGCTCGGTCGATTCTCCAGGTTCGAGCTGCAATCCCACCTCCGAAAGCTGCTCCCCGGACACAGGACCCGGAGCCCCGGTCAGCGGACAGGTACCTCGCTGGGTCTTCGGAAATGCAATCACCTCCCGGATCGACTCGACCCCCGCCAGGATCATCGCCAGGCGATCCATTCCCATGGCGATACCACCATGAGGAGGCGCTCCGAAGCGCAATGCATCGAGCAAGAAACTGAACTTGGTCTGCGCATCTTCGGGGCTAATTCCAATCGCCTCGAAAATCCGCTCCTGCAGTTCTCGTTGATGGATACGGATACTGCCACCACAGATCTCGAAACCGTTGAGGATCAAATCATAGGCACGGGCACGGACCGTCAGAGGCTCATCCTCGAGCCGTTCCAGATCATCGGGATGGGGAGCCGTGAACGGGTGATGACACGGAGTTGGGCAACCCCGCTCCTGGTCTTCATCAAAAAGAGGAAACTCCGTCACCCAGCAAAACTCCAGTGCTTGCGGATCGATCTGCTCCAGACGAATCGCCAGTTCCTTACGCAAGAAATTCAGAGAACCATTGACCACCCTGTCTGATTTATCTGCCACGAGGCAGCACAGATCTCCCACTTCCATGCAAGCTCGATCTAGAAGTTGCGCACCCGGATCTCCTTCGAGGAAACGAGCGATGGAACCTGCGGTTCCGTCTTCGGTTCGTTTGAACCAGGCGAGCCCACCCGCCCCCTGATTCTTGACCACATCCTCGAGCGATTCGATCTGCTTGCGTGACCAGGAACCTGCTCCGGGAACCCGGATCCCGCGCACCGATCCCCCCTCCTCGATAGCACTCGAGAAGACCTTGAATCCGAGTTCGGAGACCAGATCGGACGCATCGAAGAGCTCCAGATCGCTGCGTAAATCGGGCGCATCGGTGCCATATCGTTGCATAGCATCGGAATAACTGAAGCGAGGAAACGGTGCGACCACTTCCCGACCTGCAACGACTTTCACCACCTCTACCATCAAACCCTCGATCAGGGAGATCACATCGTCTTCATCGACGCATGCCATCTCGATATCTAGTTGAGTGAACTCCGGTTGGCGATCCGCTCGAAGATCTTCATCTCGAAAACAACGGACGATCTGCATGTATCTATCGAAACCGGCAACCATGAAGATCTGCTTGAAGATCTGAGGAGACTGCGGCAGAGCGTAGAACTCGCCCGGGTTGAGTCGACTGGGGACGAGAAAGTCTCGGGCCCCTTCCGGGGTGCTCTTGGTGAGCATCGGTGTCTCGAGATCGATGAAGTCCCGTTGATGAAGATAATTACGAATCGCGTGCTGCAAATCGGAACGAAGTTGAAAGCGCTGCCTCACTTCATCGCGCCTCATGTCGATGAAACGGTATTGAAAGCGAAGTTCCTCATTGACCTGGTCTCCCCCGGAGGGATCGAAGGGCAGCGGTGGACAATCGCCCAGCAGCACCGAGTGACTGGCGACAACCTCGATTTCTCCTGTCTCGAGACGAGGATTCTTCATTCCGTCGGGCCGAGCTTCGACCTTTCCGGTCACCTGCAGCACCTGTTCGGATCGAAGAGATTCGAGTGATTGTCCGGCCAGCGAATCGGGAGAGAGAGTCACCTGAGTACGGCCATAGCGATCACGTAGATCGACGAAACGTAAGCCACCGTGATCACGAATGGCATGGATCCAGCCCACGATGGTAGTTTCGTCACCGACATGCTCCGCGCGAAGTTCGCCGCAGGTATGGCTTCTCAACAACTCGCTACCCCTTCCCCGGAGGAACCTTGCGGAACCCTCCGTCCAGGGGATTCTACGCCAGTGCTGCGTTACGGCCACCATTCCCGGAAAGTGCTTCTGAACCGAGCCCCCCGACTCCCAGCAAAGAGGCCAGTTCCTTCCAGCGAGTACCAGGAGGACTGTTTGCTTGCCACCGGTCGACCTCGCGTAGTGCCGCCTGCCTCAATCTGGACCCTGATTCCAGGTCCCCACTCTGTTCGCGCGTCTTTGCCCACCACAGCAGCACCGCTGCACGACCCTCACGAGATTCCATGGCAACCACTCGCTTCCAGGTACTACAGGCGACCTGGTCGCGCTCACTGGAACTCAGATCCTCGCTTCGTTCCAGTGTCAGCCAGGCGGACAGAGGCTGAGCCCTCAATCTCAGCACATCGAGGGCCGCCGACTCCAGATATCTATCGGCACGCTCCCGGTCGCCACGACGAAGCAAGATAAGTCTGCGCGCCTCGAGCGCCTCCCTGGCACAGCGCAATGCCGATGGCTCGGGATCGGTGCCCGGTTCCGGAATCGATCCTGACGAGATCCTGCGTCGCTCCGTCTGCGCCTTGGCGGTATGGCCCAGACGTTCGAGAATAGCCACCCGTTCGTAGCGTAGCGCTGAAAGATCACGGGCTGTCCCACGTAGCCGTAGTTTTGTGATGGCACCTTCGATGATGGCAAGCGCCTGTTCGGGTTCTCCGCTGGAGAACACACAACGGCTCTCGAGGATGGTATGACGCGAGTGAACATCGATACATTCACACTCGTGTGGGGCATTTTCCGGCAACGCAGATTGCAGTATTTGCTGAGCCGTGCGGGATCGACCTGCAGCCCATTGTGAGGTAGCTACCAGCAGATTCCCTTCCCATGCAACGATCCCGGCCGGACCGTCGAGAGTCAGGGCCTCCTGCAGATAAGACGACGCGCCCCGGATCCAACCAGCTCCAGCTTCGCACCGAGCCAGCAGCAGCAGAGCTCTCGGCAACTGACCCCGACAGCGGGCGCGAGCCTCGATCACAAGCGATGAGATCTCAGTTCTCGCCAAAGCCTCGAATCCCAACCGCATGGCAGACTCGGCGGACTCGATACCGGCAACCACGGCCGATTCCCACGACGCGGATCTGCGACAGAGCATTTCGTGAAGTCGACTCCAGATTCGAAGCGAGCGCAGATCCTCTCTCGAGCGCGCCAGCAGACACTGTGCCTCGGCGATGAGATTCGCATCGCCGTGCGCTTGCCCGATCACCGTCTCGGCCAGATCGGCGGCTTGTAATCGAGCACCTCGGGCCAGAGCGCAGCGGCATCGTTCGAGACGGGCCTGATCGAGGTACAGTTGTGGATCCTCGAGTTGTTGCTGGATCGATAGCGGTGCCTGGCCTCGTCTGGCCAGTGTTCGGAATACCCGGGAATACTCGATGGCAAATCGTGTCTTCTCCTCTGCAGCAATCGTCGATGACAGTTGGCCCCCATCAGAAACCTGGTCGAGAATTCGCAGCGCCTCGCGCGCATCTCCATCACGTCTGGTGGTGTGCGCCCGCCACCGGGCCAGACGGATCGCTGCAGCACTATCGGGTTTCAGCAATGAACCACAGATGCGCCAGGCACGATCTCGGCGTCCCTGATTGCCGAGAAAGTCCTCTGCGCGTCCCAGCAACTCGGCCCAGGGAGCCTTCATCGAATCAGCAAGGAGATCGACCATCGGGGTGAGGATCTCGACCAGATCCTCGGTGTCGACCGACCATCTCGAATCGTCGACCAGCCATGGTGCAAGACAGTTCGCTGCATTTTCAGTTTCACCGGCACTCAACTGGTGCCTGGCCTGCTCGAGCGGATCCAGTCCGTTCAAATGCGAGGCACGTCGATGAAGTTCTGTCCTGAGCGAGCCACCGATACCACTGAGAACTCCTTCCGACTGGAAGGGTTCGCACCAGTGCAGATCTCGCTCGATACGTATCCAGCGTTTCTGCACCAGGCTTGCGGCAAGCGAAGGGAGTTTTCCTGCATCGATCCCGGCCACCCTGACGACATCGGATGGAACTGCCGGCTCCCTCAAGACGGCGAGCGCACGAATCAGTGACAGTTCATCTTCGGACAGCCGCTGGGCCTGCTCGGCAACACGGAGTCGCCAGCGATCCTCGGGATACCCGTCCAGGTCCTGCCAGCACCAGCGACATCCGTCGTGTTTCAACTGACCCGCCTCGATGCGACCGATCAGTACGCGTTCCCAGATGGCCGGGCTCCCTTGACCCCAGCGATCGAGCCGGCGACGCAAGCCGATCGGAACGGCAGCACCGGGAATCGCTTGCTCGAGCCAATCACCCAGTTCCATGGCACTCGTAACATCGGTCTGGATGATACGAGTGCGGCGCTTTGCCACCACCGCTCCGAGATACCCTGAAGGAGCACTGGAGCCGTTGATCCACCAGATGATCCGGCACGAGCCGATCTGTTTGCATTCGATCGCAGACTGCAGTTGTGCGCTCCCGAGTCCAGGCTGCTCGACACACACGACGACAACTTCGGGAGATCCAGCGAGTTCACGGCTCACATCATCCAGCGGCATCTCGGACTCCGGGTCGATGGTGATGACGGGAACCCCATCCGACATCAAGCGGGTTTGAACCCACTGCGTGATACGTCGACGGTCGCCCCCCCTGCGGTGCACGTGGATCACGACACCGGTTTCGTTTCCAGCATCACGGGCTTCATAGAGAACACCGAATAACTGCCGAGCCGGTTCTTCGGGAACCCCGGCGTATCGAACCTGAGCCGCCAGTGATACCAGAGTCTCTTCCGCAACAGTCTCGTTCGAACCCTCATGAATCTGTGCCAGGAGATTCCACACTTCACCCGCATCCCGTGGCCGATCATCGGGTCGTTTCTCGAGCATCTTTTGCAAGCATTCGATGGCCTCATCGGCAAGACCTGGACGCCATCGGTCGATCGCAGGCGGATCATCCTGTAGGTGGGCACGGCCCAGCCGCGAGCGATCATTGCCCGGGAATGGAAGCCGTCCACACCACAACTGATAGAAGAGAACCCCCGCTGAATAAACGTCACCACGGGAATCGGGCGGTTCTCCCAGCCACTGCTCCGGCGGCATCGAATGAGGAGTACCGAGAATCTTCTGTTCGCACTCAGTGCCTTGTCTATGACTGAGCCCGAAATCCAGCAATACAGGATCGAGCGCCTGGTGCTGGCACATCGGATCCCTCAAGCGCACGTTGTCCGATTTGATGTCACCGTGAACCCAGCCGTTGCGGTGCAAGAACGCCAGCGGACTCAGAACAGCGCGACACATCTCTAGCCAGCGTCCAAACGAAAGATGACCGGCGAGTTGCCCCGAAACAGGCCCTTTGAGCACCTCGGAACTGAACCAGCGCGCACCATCGCGCGGATCGATCCCGTAGTCGTTGACGCGTACGATCGAAGGGTGTCGCAAGCGGGTGAGATGCAGATATTCGCGTCGATGGCGCACACCGGCAGATCCCTCCGAATCCTCCGGAGATACCGTTTTGACGGCTAGTTGCCCGCCCGAACGGGGATCTCTGGCCAGCCAGACCTCGCCCATGCCTCCTCGGCCGAGCAGCGAAATCGGGGCAAATCGGCCACCAATCAATGATCGGGTTTCTGATTGAGTCACGGGGCTCCACTTCCACGGGGAAGGGAACGAAGGGTTCCCATCCAATTCTACGACGATTTCGCCAAATCGGCCCCTCCTCGGCTCGAACGGAGGCTATATGGCGGGGTGAATTCGAGCCCGAGATCCGCTTCGTACGATAGGATGGAGTTCATCGGCCAGTTCACTGGCCCCATCCCGTCAATCGGCTAAAATGCCCTCTGACGCTCTGTAGTCCGCTCAAAATCAATCCGCCTCGCGGAAGGCCAGGTTTCCTCATGTCGTGGAATCCCAAATGCATCTCCAGCCACTCCTTTATCGGAACCGGTGCAATGCTCCGTCATCTCAGGTTGTGGATCTGGATATTGCCGTTCTTGATGGCCTCGATTCCGCTGCCGGGCCAGGTTTCCGGAACGGTCTTCGACAGCACCACCGGAAATCCCATCGGTGAAGCCCGAGTCACACTGCAGACAACGGTTCAGCACACCACCGCAGCACCCGACGGGACCTTCACACTGGGCGCCGTAAACGGCACCAACCTGGTCATCGCCGGCGCCAAGAAGGGCTACTACAACGCCACTGTCACGGTGACCACTCCTGCGACCAACGTCGACATCTTTCTCGATTCCGTGCCGACTGCGAATGATCCCAACTACGACTTCACCATCCCCTTCCAGTGCGCGGTCTGTCACGGCACACAGTTTGATCAGTGGGCCGACTCGAGGATGGCCAGCACCGGTCTCAACAGCTGGGTTTACGACCTGTTCGATGGCACCGGCACCCTTGGTGGAGCGGGTGGATTTGTTTATCTCAATGATTCGGTTCATGCCGCTGCCGATCCCAGCGGTAGTTGTGCCTCTTGTCATCAGCCAGAAGGTTGGTTGAAGACTCCATTCCAGCCGCTCGATCCGCTGTCGGGTCCGGTCACCGATGCACAGCAAAGAGGTGTCTCCTGTGAGGTCTGTCACAAGATCGCAGATGTCGATGAAACACAGATCGATGCCACCGGTTTCATCTCTGGGGCCGTTACCGTGACCCGCCCGGATTCCTCGGGACTGGTCGAGCAGGTGATGTACGGGCTGCTGGGAGATGTGGATTTCGTCATCTCAAACCAGATGCGAGGGAGCTTTCAACCGCAACTCGCTGCGGAAGCCTGTGCCGTGTGCCACGAGTACAATAACGATCCCGATCATGACAACGATTTCACCGAGCCCAGCAGCATCCCGGCGCAGGAAACCTACTCGGAGTGGAAGAACTCACCCTACGGAGACCCGAACGATCCGCTCTATCAGAATTGTGTCGATTGCCACATGCCGCCCTATTCCAGTGTTCCGGTCGAGGTGTGCCAGGTGATATTCCCGCTACTTCTACGCGACCCCTCCACCGTTCATGGTCACGACATCGAGGGTACTTCTGCTGCATACCTCGAAAATGCTGTCTCGCTGTCGCTGAGCGGGCAGCAACTCGGCAACGAACTCGAGATCGATGTCGAGATCATCAATGATCAGACCGGCCACTCGGTGCCGACGGGGGTCACACTCCGCAACATGATTCTCCGGATCACGGCATCCGATTCAGCCGGCAACTCGCTCAGCCAGGTCTCGGGAGACATCATTCACGACCTCGGTGGTATCGGAGATCCCGCTCTCGGCAACTTCGCGGGATTACCGGGAAAATTGTTCGCCAAGATCAATCAAAACTCGGCCGGCGCGGAGGGCGTCTTGTTCACCGAAGCGATCAGTCTCGTCAGCGACAATCGCATCCCAGCTCTGTCGTCCGATGTCACATCGGTCGCTTTCGATGTCTCGGGCCTCAATGAAGATGTCAGCGTCGAAGCACGTCTGATCTATCGCAGGGCACCGAAATACATCGTCGATGCCAAGAACTGGACGGTCGGAGGTCTCGGCGATCCATTGCCGGATGCTCAGGCTCCCGATTACGGCTTCCTGATGGAATCGGATTCGACCACCATCAACGTCAATTCTGGAAATCCTGGCTTCCAGTTCCAGATTCCGGCACTGGTGGTCAGTAACGAGTGGAATGCCACGATGGAGATTCAGCAGGCCAGTGGCACCACCATCGAATGTGGCGGCTTTTCGATGGGAGTGGGCAATGATGGCAACTTGCTCACCGCTTCGCTGGTCACGGAAGCTCCGGCACTGGCAAACCTCAATGGCGGTGCCGGGCCGGTCTTTCACGAGATCAGTTACTTCGCCGACGGGTTCACCTCGGCGGTGATTTCCGATTTCTTGCTCCAGGAGACCATCTCATTCGCTTCGGTGACCCCGGTGCTGGTCGTCACCTATCAGCCGGGAACACTCGATCCGAACCAACCGCCTGGCGGCGACTTGCTCTACTTCACCGACAGTCTGGGAACCCCACCGGTGCAAAATCTGGTCGCTTCCAGTGGTGGCCAGGCGTACGCGCCCTCTTTCGTCAATGCTTCCACCATCATCTTCGACAACCCCAGTTTCACCCGCGGTGATAGCAACAACGACGGCGGGGTCGATATCGGGGATCCGATCTTCTCGCTCGGTATCCTGTTCGCTGCCGGAGGACCGGCCGCCTGCGACGATGCGTGTGATGCCAACGATGACGGCAATCACGACATCGCAGATCCGGTCCGCATCCTGTCGTTTTTGTTCTCCGGAGCCGCTCCGATGCCAGAGCCGACGCATCCTGTCTGTGGCAGTGATCCGACCGCTGACTCACTGGAGTGTGACGCTTCGATCTGTCCCTGACCCGGGCAACCAGGCCTCGGTCGCTGCTGAGAAACCCTCAGCAACGACCGAGGGTCCATGCTTTGAGCAAACGCACCGGAGACCAGCCGGTGACCTCCAGCAACTGATTCAGATCGGCTCCGTGCTCGGTCATTAATCGAGCCAGTGTCTCGCCGTCACGAGAGCCGCCGTCGAACGGCCCGAACCCGGCCAGGATCTCCAGGATGTCATCGCCTTGCGTCACCAGATGAGCCCCCTGACGGATCAAGTCGTGACATCCCTGATGCCCGCCGCCGTCGATCGACCCGGGGAAAGCAAACACCTCCCGACCCTGATCGATGGCATAACGCGCCGTACTCATCGAACCTGATTTGCGCGCTGCCTCGACCACAATCACCCCGAGACTCCAGCCGCTGATGAGTCGATTACGACGCGGGAAGTTGCCGCGACGAGGAGGCGTCCCCGATTCGTATTCAGTCACCAGAGCTCCGCCTGCAGCGATGATCCTCGCAGCGAGTTGTCTGTTTCCGGCCGGGTAGATCGCGGGCAATCCATTTCCCAGCAGTGCCAATGGCTGGCCACCTCCATGGAGTGCCCCCTCCAGTGCCGCCGCATCGATGCCGTGCGCCAGTCCGCTCACCACCCGAAAACCGGCACGAGTCAACTCGGCCGCGATCTCGAAGGCCAGCCGGAGACCGCAAACCGATGCCTGACGACTTCCGACGATGGCCAGCGATGCACACTCGACCACCGGTTCGCCACTGAGGTAGAGGGTTCGAGGGGGGAAAGGAATGGTATCGAGAATGGCAGGCCAGCAGCGGTCTCCCGGTCGCAGTAGTTGTGGTTCAGGGATCGAACAAGGTATCGAACAAGGAACCGAACAAGGATCTGTCATCGAATCTCGATTGCGCGCTGGCTCCACGGTCCCTCCTGCGCCGTTACCGTGCCTCACGACACCTCAGGTGCCAGAGCCACGGACTCGCAGGTGTCCGCTTCGAGTCGCCAGGGCCAAAGAGAGCCCCACAGACGCCACCAGGGCACCCCGCCAGAAGATCTGATGTCGAAAATTTGGTCTTGGTGTATCCTCCCGGTGGGCGTTGCCGCCGCCCGCAACAGTCCGCGGAAGGATCGCCTTCATGGTCCGTACCTCGAGAGTGGCTCCCTGTTTGTTCTTGCTGGCTTTCGTGATGTCGCTGGTGTCGATGGGACTCGATGCCGGTAGTTTTTCTCAACTCGACGAATTGTTCCAGAACATCGATCGCCAAACCCTCAAACCGGAACAAAGGATCGCCATCCGGGCACTGCGTAATCGCATCCGGGAAGAACAACTGCAGATGCCAGCTCCACTCGCCGGACATTCCCATCAATTTGTCGACGATTTCATATTGTGCGCCTCGGGAGTTCTCGACGACCAGCAATTCCTCAAGGCCACGGGAACGCTGAAAAATCCGCAACAACAACTCAGGTACGAGATCAGACAGTTGCATGCGGAGATCATCCGAATTCAACGCCTCACTCGAAGCCTGAATCGTTAGGACCAAAAAGTGACTGCGCCGCCCGACGACCAGGGCTGTTTCGCCACCGAAAGCACCCTTCGCTTTCGTTTTCATCTGGCGGCTCCTGAATCACGACTGTGGATACCGTTCTTGGTGGTACTCATCAGCGGCTGCCAGTCAGGTCCTTCGCCGGCGACAAACCCCAATCAGTCCGCAACAGGCTCTGGCGAGATCCGTTCGGAAAAGACTCTGTGGAGCCCCACTCTGCACTGGGCGGAGGCGCGCTTTCGCTTCGAACTCGATGTCGACAAGGAAAAACAGAAACCGCAGATCGAACGACGCCAGCGAGGAGATGTTCTGCGAGTCGGAGATCTCCAGGTCGAACTGATAAGAACCCGGTTTCGCATCGCAGGAGTGATGTACCGCTTTCCCACCGACAGCATCGTCTGGATCCACAGGCCGCCGCGACAGAATCGTCCGTTTTTCCGTCAGGAAGGCTCGCTGCAACTGACCTGGCCCGGAAATGGAGTCAATCCGGTGGTCGAGGAGCAGCGTGCCGATGGCTCCTTTGTCTGGACGCTCGGCCCGGCCCGTATCACTCGCGAGGCCGATGGAACCGTTCAATACGAGGGTCGCAGTCCGTCACAGACCCGAAAAGGTCCGTGGAAGATGTTGATCGATCCTGCCGGTAAGTTGATCGGCGGAACCACGTGACCGGGAACTCCAAACCCGATGCACCGCCTGATCATCTGCCCGAGCATCTCCTGGATGGCCAACCCGAGCAGCTCGATGCAACGCTCTCCTCCTGGTGCCAACGAGAGGACCTCCCCTCTTATCGTGCGGCGCAAATTCGTCAGCACCTCATCGATGGTCGGGTGCTCGACCCGCACGAGATGACATCCCTTCCCGAATCACTTCGAGACCAACTGGCTCAACAATTTCTGAGTCCACCGTTCACTGCGACTCAACTGCAACGCTCGAGTGATGGAACCATCAAGTACCGCTTCCGCCTGCGTGACGGCCTCTCCATCGAATCGGTGTGGATCCCCAGTGACGATCGAGGAACCCTCTGTGTCTCCAGCCAGGTCGGTTGTGCTGCAGGCTGTACCTTCTGTGCTACCGGCACCATGAAATTGTCGCGCAACCTGCAACCCAATGAAATCATCGGACAATGGCTAGCGATCGATAAGGCAACCGTCGCCGAGGGACTGGTCGGAGTCACCCAGGTAGTGTTCATGGGGATGGGCGAACCACTTCACAACTATGATGCAGTATCACGCACCATCGAGTGGCTCTCGTCACCGGTCGCTTACCAGTTCAGCCCCCGTCGCATCACCGTTTCGACCGTCGGGATCATCCCGAAAATCCGTCAACTGGTCGCGGATCACCCCCAGGTGAGACTCGCTGTCAGCCTTCACAGCGCCGTCGAGTCCACTCGAAACGAGATCGTTCCGATCAACTCCCGTCACGGACTTGATGAGTTGAGGAATCTGCTCGCTGAGATCCGGGACGAGACGCGTCGAATCAGTCTTGAATATGTCGTGTTGCCGGGAGTCAATGATTCTGCCGAAGAAGCCGAAGCGCTGGCCTCGTTTGCCCGGAGATCGGGCAGCCACATCAACTTGCTACCGTTCCACCCGTTCGAGGGTGCCCCCTTCCAGGCGGCCACCGAGGACGATGTGGCGCGGTTTCTGGCACTGGTGGAGGCCAAATATGACGGGCCGGTGACCGCCCGACGCAGTCGCGGGCTCGATATCGACGGAGCCTGTGGCCAGCTGGTGCTCAAGACGCGCCCAGATCCGTCGAGCTAAAAAACAAGGGGAAACCGCGAAGCGGTTTCCCCTTGTGATTCATCATCTTTCGATGGCGACCGTTAACAATCGACCAGAGCAGATTCGCGCTGGAGCAAATCCGGAATGTTGTTTGAATCGAGATCAAAAGCCTTCCGATCCGAATTCGGCTTCGGATCTGGTTTTGGCTTTGGATCGGGTTTCGGCTTGGGGTCTGGTTTCGGCTTCGGATCTAGCTTTGGATCTGGCTTTGGTACCGGTACCGGTACCGGTTTTGGCTTTG
>JBBWWE010000229.1:0-6743 GCA_050256595.1 Planctomycetota bacterium | reverse complement strand
GTGGCCACTGCGTAACCGAACGCCTCGTAGAGTCCGTAGAGATCTCCGCCTTCGATGAACCAGACCCCCCGATCATCGCGCGTCACTGTGACCTCGGGGACCTCCGGACAAACCGGATAACTGTCGCAATCACCGACAGAGGAAATGCCGCAGTAGGGATAAGGATGTCTTGGTGGGCCGCCATCCATCAGGCGAAAAGAGATGATGTGCGCAGCATCTGCAAGATCGACCACACCATCGGCATTGGTGTCACGGGCGGCTGCGCAGTCTCCTCCCGGTCCTCCCAGATACAGATGCTGCAATAGCCAGATCCCATCGGCAATGTTGACACGTCCATCGACGTTGGCATCGCCTCGCAAGAACGGAATATCCGCCGCAGGTGAAAATCCCCCGATGAAGGAGAAGAACAGCACGAGTAGGCAGATCGACAGGCGCAACATCCGAGATACCTCCTTGGCGGTCTCTATTCTAACGATCGTAACAGCCACAATCTGCGCTACGACCCTCGGTTCCCGAACCTCATGTTGCTGGTAGAATGGCATCCGGATCTAGACCCCGCAAAGGGTCTAACACAGGAGGTTTCCCCGATGAAAAGTTCGTTCTACATCGTGATGCTCAGCATACTTCTGACTGCCCCTGTCAGCGCTGGAGAACCGATCGAGACTGCATTCGTCAACTCCGGAATCACCGTCGTCGGTGGAGAACTCGGAGCGGTTGCTGATCTGCTCAATCCGTTCATCGACAGCACGATCATCGGGGGAGGAATCCGCAATCTTCTCGAGGTGAGGCTGCTCGATGATCCGACGATGCAGAACGATCCTGAAATCGAGGTCGCTTCCTTCCCGGGAATCGATGTCGACGGAAATCCTGACAACGATTTCGACGGTTCCAATCTCTACGAGGTAGATCCCATCGGCCTCAATGATGAGGGTGAACCAATTACCATCTTTACTCCCGGCTCGATCACCAACGGTATTATCGTCGCAGGCCCCGCCGATCTCGATCTCGGGGGTGGTCTCGTGATTCCCGGAGCTCTCCTCGAGGGGACCATCGCTCCCGGTGGAACTTCGTTGGACAGTTCGGTCATCTCGGCTGCCATACCGGTTGCTATCTTCGATGCCATCCCGGCTCCACCACCCTTTGACGGCTTCCCCTTCAACTATGACACCATGACCGAGGTGCTGGCATTTCTTGGGGTCGACCCAGATGTCGATCTGGATGGAGATGGGACCGTAGATGCCTACTCGGTCGATTTCGTGCTGAGTTTCGTCTCCTGCCAGATCATCTATCCTGCGCCGGGCACCTCATTCCAGCGCGCCGACATCAATCTGGATGGAGCGGTAGACATCGGTGATCCCGTCAACCTGCTCGGCTACCTCTTCACCGGGGGAGACGAACCTGGATGCCTCGATGGAGCAGACGCTAACGATGATGGAGCCGTCGATATAGGCGATGCGATCCTGATTCTGGGCTACCTGTTCACCGATGGAGATGCTCCTGGGGAACCCTTCGAGGAGTGTGGCACGGATCCAACGTCGGACACCATCACCTGCGAAACTCCCCCGGCGGGCTGCTAGACGATTCCGAAAACGAAATCTCAGCAGTCGCGGCCCCGTGCTGCCCGGCGGATCACTCGTTGAATCACCGTATCCAGCGCCTGCAGAAATGCCGAGCGATCCCTGTGATCAAAGGGATCGGGTCCCGAGGTGGGAAGTCCCAGATCTCGCAAGTGAGTTGCCAGATCGCGCCGTGCCAGGTGTTCTCCGACCGATTCTTCATCGTGAATGCGTCCGCGAGGATTGACCACTGTCGCTCCGGCCGCCACGCAGCGAGAAGCCAGCGGTATGTCGCCGGTCACAACGACTGAATCGTCATTGCAGTTATCGGCGATCCAGTCATCGGCAGCATCGAATAGTTCTGGTACCACCTCGAGACGAAACCCCTTGCCCTGGGGAATCCTCATCGAACGATTGGCGACAAAGATGATATCGAGCCCGAGTCTGCGTGCGACGCGAGCAACTTCGTCTTTCACGGGACAACCATCCGCATCCACGATGAGACGAGGGAGCGGTTCTGAAGGCTTTGGTGAGTTCAACTGTGTTTCCTCAACTGACAAGGATGACGAGATGGAAGTTCAGGAATCATCCGGATCTTTGGCCTCCTCCTGGTTCTCTTCCTGGCTCTCTTGCTGGTTCTCTTGCTGGCTCTTCTCTTCGTTCACGGGTTCCTCTGCATCCGCCGATGAGCGCAGTTGCTGAGCAATCTCGAGCAGTCTGCCAGAAAGTGCACTGACATCCGAGGTCGGAAGATCACAAACCTGATCGAGGCACAAAAATGCCTGAGGAGTGTCCTCGCCAGCGCGATCCCTCAACAGTGGTATCAACTCGGCCGCTTTCTCCCCCGCTTCCCCTGGAGGTCTGAGCGCCACCACGCACAAGGGAATCGGTGATTCGATGGCGGCCTTGAGCAATGCTCGAGTTTCCTCACGTCCCGGATCTCCGACCACGGCTACCGCCGGAGTGGCACGCGTGAGGGTTTGAACCGCCAGCAACAGTTCGGCGGAACCGGTTGGATAGGGCCCGATGGCACGCAAACCGGCGCCGATGATGTGCTCGGCATGAGAACGGTACTGGCCCTTACCGGTCAACTCGTACAGCCGCAACAGAGTTCTCGCCACCGTTGCATTGCCGGACGGAATCGCACCATCGAAGAACTCCCTGCGCCTGCCGAGCAACACCTCGGCTCCTGCGGGTGCTTCATACAAACCCTCGTTCTGCTCGAGCGGACCGAAATCGCGCAAGATCAGCTGCCAGCAGCGCTCGGCTTCAGCGACGAAGTCGGGCCGGAAGGTGGCTTCGTAGAGATCGAGACAGCATTTCATCCACAAAGCAGCATCCTGGAGAGTCGCGGGATTACCAGCGACCTCACCGTCTCGGCGTCGCAGAAAGCCATCGTCGTTGACGAGCGAACCCTTGAGCGATATGTAAGCTGCCACTGCAGCCTCGCGAAACATCGGCTCGTCGAGCAAAGCCGCACCCCGAGCCAGTGCCGAGATCGCCAGAGCGTTCCAGCCAAGAACCACTTTCGGATCTCGCTTTGGAGCGACGCGATTGCCTCTCTCCTTCTCCATCTTGGCGACACCCTCGGAGAACCATTCCTGCGCCTGCTCCATCTCGATAGCAAGAGCACCAGCAGCATCCTCGAGCGACATCGCTTTTCGGGGGACGCTCTCTTCTCCCCCCTCGAAGTTACCGGGGCTGGTGATGCCCAGTACCTTGCACAGAAGTGCAGATTGCTGCTCACCCAGCAACTGCTCGACCTGCTCGGGGCTCCAGACGTAATAGGATCCCTCGACACCTCCCGAGTCTGCATCCCAGGACCCCGCAAAAGAGCCATCATCGAGCCGGAACTGGCGCAGCATCGCCTCCAGGGTCTGTCGACCGATGGAGTAAAGTTCAGCGTCCTTGGTGATGCGTCCCATCTCGAAGTAACTCTCTGCAAGCGAACCCTGGTTGTAGAGCATCTTCTCGAAGTGTGGCACCTGCCAGTTGGCATCGACGCTGTAACGATGGAAGCCTCCCCCGACCTGGTCGTAGACACCCCCGGCGGCCATCGCACGGGCAACGGAGATGCCCTGATCGATCGCGGCAGGGTCTCCACGCAACGTCCCTTCCGCGACCAGGTACTGAAGCAATCGCGGTGCAGGAAACCGTGGCGCTTTTCCGAATCCGGCCGGATCCGGTGTGTAACTGCTCGCGGCACCCTTGAGTCCGCCATCGAGGTAGGCCTCCGGCTGGATTCCCTCGAATACCCGTGCCGCCCGATCTTCGAGATGCTTGGTCAAGCCGATCGCATTTTCGATGACCTTCTCACGATCCTCACGCCAGGTCCGGTCGATGGAGGTCAGGATGTCCATGAAACCCGGTCTGTTGAAGCGAGTCCGCGGTGGAAAGTAAGTACCGCCGAAAAATGGCGTCCGATCCGGCATCAAAAACACCGAGAGTGGCCACCCTCCCCTTCCCGTCATCGCTCTCACTGCATCCATGTAGGCGTCATCGACATGAGGAAGATCCTCGCGGTCGACTTTTATCGAGATGAAGTTGTCATTGAGGAAGTCGGCGATCTCCTGGTCGGAGAATGACTCCCGACGCATCACGTGACACCAGTGGCACGACGAATACCCGATGGAAAGGAAGATGGGTCGATCGAGCGCCTGAGCCTGATCGAAAGCATCTTGACCCCAGGAAAACCACTCGACGGGATTTTCCGAGTGCTCGCGCAGATAGGCGCTGGGACTCTTTGCCAGTCTCCAGCCACCATGCTTCGAATCAGAATCAGGATCGTCTCCGGGAAATGCAACGCAAAAGATGGTGCATAGCATCCAGGTGTTCATCGATGACCTCCATCGAACTTTTCCTAGTTGGTCAAGCCTGTCGACATGAGCGGTTCATCAGCTAACGAGGAAATCTCGTTTTTAACCGTACAACCGATCTTCTATCACTGCTTCGAGGTACCTTCCTCCGGTACCACAACTTCACCGTAAAAGAGCCACCGAGGGCGAAAATCTCTCTTCAGTTCCATCCCGGTGAGAGCCGCTCGCACCATCTCGATGGGAATCGAGTTATTCTGCAGAACTCGGTCGTGAAACTCTCGGTCAGTCATCTTCTGTGAATCGACCAGTTCATTGTGAAGCGCCATCAACTGTAATCCTCCGAGCATGTAGGCCGCCTGATAGAGAGGACCATAACTACCACTCACAGAGCGTCGCACCTCTGCAGTGGCGTTGTTACGTTCGTGCCCGACATTCTCGACAAGGAAATCGATGGCTTCCTCGGCGGTCATCTTTTCGAGATGATAACTGAGCGAGAAGATGATCCGTGCACATCGATGAGTTCGCCAGAACAGCATCCCCACTCGATTCTCGGCGGATTTCGCAAAATCCTTGTTCCACAGCAACATCTCCCAGTACAGAGCCCACCCTTCCATCCAGAAAGGAGTGCCAAAAGCACCACGATGCGTTCTGTGACGACTGGTCATGAACCCTTGAAGATGGTGTCCAGGAATCAACTCGTGATGAACGGTGGCACGGGCGAAATGCCGATTGTTTCCCCTCATGCTCATCAACTTATCGGCATGGTCCATCTCGTGGGTCGGAAACGCGACGCGAATCGTTTCACCACCGAGAAAGTAAGGACTGAACTTCTGACTCTCAGCCGACAACATCTCCATCCGCCACGTTTGCTTGCACAGATCTGGAATCGTGACCAGATCCCGTTCTTCCAGAAAAGCCACCGCTTCGTGAGCGAGATCCCGGATCAACTCCGGTTGCTCACCGGGCTCTACATGCATCTCCTTGACGTGATCGAGAGCCGCACGCCAGTCTTCTCCGAATCCCAGATCCCGCGAAGCTCGTAACATCTCTTTTCTGCACCACTCGAACTCGGTTCGGGCAATTTCGATCAACTGCTCGGGAGAATAGGCGATCATCTCGTGTTCGAGCATGCTCAGCAGTTCATCTCTGCCGACGGGATCTCCGATGATGGGAGGGTCATCCGGATCGGTAATCCCGACCACCTTCTTGCGAATGAACCCGGAGTATTCCTTGAGGGCACTCTCTGCTGCGCGGAAAGGTTTTTCTACCCACCAGCTAAAAAGCGGGTCGTAACCGGAATAAAACCGATACCAGCCCGACAGGGTTCGCTGGAGACGATCCACCATCCCGGCACCACGACGAGCAACAGAAGGATCGATGGGGGCCTCCTCCATCTCCTTTTCGATGGCTTCTCGTGCTTTTTTGACCGCCTGTTCGAGACCGGAAATGGTCAATGCGAGTTTTTCTGCATCGAGGGATTCGATCCTGCGGCGCTTTTGCTGCAGATCGATGATGGTCGAGGAGAAGGGAACAAACTGTCGAATCTGTTCATTCTTGGTCATGTCATGTTCGATGGACCGGAGACGATAGCGAAGATCATTCTGAAACAGCACGTGATCAATCCGTTCATCCTGTCCGAGTGCTTCGAAATCAATATCATCGAGAACCTTGACCCAGTGCTCCAGATATTCACGGCTTTTTTCGGAAGCCAGCGGCGACATCGGCGCATCGTAAAATCTCTGGATGTTTCGGCGATCCACTGAAAAGAGTTCGATCATTCCCCGCAGTGGCGACAGGGTTCCATCGGGATTGCCTCCCGGGTGGTCACCGGACTGGATTGTTTTCGAATCCAACGAAGTCGATGCGGTGATACCCAATTTCCCTGGAACCAGAACGCAGGAGACGAGCAAAAGTAGCACCAGGATCACGGTTGCTTGGATTTTCATCGAGGGTTCCTTCCCGCAAATATTGAGTATCGGTCCAGTCTAGAGACCACGGACTCGACTACAACAGCACAGAAGCGCATCACTCAGGCGAGAGCGGTAATGTGTGGATGGTCAGGCGAAGAGAGTCACCTGGCAACCTCCAACTTCTCAATGAAGTGGAGAGAAGAAAATAACGAAGAAGGGGGGCAATCTCCTGGCGAACCTCTTGCGGCTCCGACCTGGGAGACTGTCCCCCTGCTCAAGTTCTCAACTCACGAAATTTACCTATGCCTGAACGCGTTCCTTCTGAGCAGCAAACATCGAAGCACAGAAAGAACCGCAGAAACCCGCCAGTCCGGCCGCCACGTAAGGGTCAAGAGTGCCACTGATCTTGTTCACGATGAACCAGCCGACCACTGTGACGATGCCGCCGATGACGCCGGCGT
>JBBWWE010000228.1:0-2170 GCA_050256595.1 Planctomycetota bacterium | reverse complement strand
CCGGACCCCTTCTCTATTCTGGCACCCCTTGCTCGGATCCCTTTACTCTTGAGACGAATCCCTCCATCCTTTCCTTTATGAATGCCGCTCCCAAACCTGCCTTCCGGCAAACGAAAATCGTCGCAACTCTTGGACCCGCATCGACATCGGCGAAGGTCCTCAAGGGTATGATCGAGGCTGGCCTCGATGTTGTCAGGATCAACGCCTCCCATGGCAATCACGAAAACGATGCCGAGACGATCCAGCGTGTTCGTTCAGTGTCCCAGGAAGTTGGGCATCCGGTCGGAATCCTCTATGACCTCCAGGGCCCCAAGATCCGAATTGCCGACTTCAGCGGAGACCCCATCGAGGTCAGCGCCGGTGACGAGATCCGCCTGGCCGTGGGTCGACCCGCAGAAACGGGCGAAATCGGCAGTGATTACGACCTTCTGGACCAGGACCTTGCTGCCGGAGATCCGATTCTGATCGACGATGGGAGCATCGCCCTCGAAACACTCTCGGTCTCGAAGGGCCTGGTCGTCGCCCGCGCCGAGAACTCCGGAATCATCCTTCCACGCAAGGGCATCAATCTACCCGGCAGTCACATCTCGGCGCCCGCCTTCACCGAGAAGGATCGAGAAGATGCATTCTTCGCCGCTTCTCAGAACGTAGATTTCCTGGCTCTTTCCTTCGTACGACAAGCCGACGATGTCCAGCAGCTCAGGGATCTGCTCGGCGAAAAGGGAATCTCGATTCCTATCATTCCGAAGATCGAGAAGGCTCGCACCGTCGATGAAGTGACCCAGATTCTCGAGAACTCCTGGGGAGCGATGGTGGCACGTGGAGATCTGGGAGTGGAGATCCCACCACAGCAGGTTCCCGTCATCCAGAAGCAGATCATCGCCGAAGGCCTTCGACTGGGACGCCCCATCATCACGGCGACTCAGATGCTCGATAGCATGACGAGGAATCCACGACCGACACGTGCCGAAGCAAGTGACGTCGCCAACGCAGTCCTCGACGGCACCGATGCGGTGATGCTTTCCTCCGAGACCGCCATCGGCGACTATCCCATCGAATCGGTCCAGATGATGGCAGATGTGATCACCTACACCGAACAGCACTCAGGCAACCCTCGATATCCGAGGAGACGGGAGCGCGTGGTCGAATCCACTTCAGAGGCGGTCACCGATGCCGCCTGCCAGGTCGCCCACCACCTCGAAGCCCACGCTCTGGTCGCATTCACCCAGTCGGGGTCGACCGCCTATCTCGCCTCACAGAGGCGTCCCGAACGGCCGATCCTCGCCTTCACCACCCGGCCCGAGGTTCGTGATCGTCTGACGATGGTCTGGGGTGTGCGTCCTTACCAGATCCGCCCGGTCAGGATGACGGATCAACTGATCGAGGAACTGGACTCAACTCTTCAGGCCGATGGTCTCGCCAGCCGCGGCGACCTGCTGGTGCTGCTGCTGGGGGCACCTACGCACAGGATGGGGCGCACTAACTTGATGCTCGTCTATCAGGTCGGCTCCTGGTCTGGCCTCGAAGGTCATCAAGATGACGAAGATGAATGAGACTCATCTTCCAACCACAATGATCTAAAATCCTCGAGAGTGGCCGGTGCGTGACCGGCATAGTGATTGTTGAAATAGCCAAATACATCGACACCGGAAGCTCGAAATGAACGGATCGCCGGAATCCATCGCACCAGGCGATCTTTGCGATCCACCACTTGTTGATCCCACTTCTCGGTAAGCTGGTCCATCTGCTTGTGATCTCCGAGGAATCGAAAGTAACCGAAATTGGAACTCGTCTGTGCGAGTTTGCTCAGCCACTCCTCCGGATCCGGCATCCAGGCCTGATCGACCCAGGCCAGAGCCACGTTGTGTGAACTGAGCAACTGTTGCAAATCCGTGCCGATCCAGTTGCGGTTGCGAACCTCTACCACATATCGGGGGCCTGTGGGGATGGTCGCGAGAAATCCATCGAGGCGTTCCAGAAATGGCTCCAGCGATGAGAAGGCTTTCTTGTTGAAGTAGGGAAACTGGAACAGTAACGGTCCGAGCCGATCCCCGAGCCATTGTATCCTTTCGACGAACATCTCGATGTCCTCCTGGGCTTCAGACAGCACCTTCTCGTGCGTGATCACCCTCGGCACCTTGGCGGCAAACTGGAACCCCTCCGGGGTCCG
>JBBWWE010000227.1:0-2014 GCA_050256595.1 Planctomycetota bacterium | reverse complement strand
GGTTCGACTGCCATCGAGATGACGGTCTCGGGAAACACCGGCTCTTCAAGCAACACCTGGTTCTTTGCATCGCAAAAGGTGTCTCCGGTACCACTGAAACGAGGACCGATCATCGCAACGATATCGCCGGCAACAGCCACCTTGAGATTTTCCCGCGAGTTTGCATGCATCCGATACATCGAATTGAACCGCTCGCGCTTTCCCGTACGGGGGTTCATCGCGGTCTTGCCCTTCTCGATGGACCCGGAATAAACCCGCATATAGAGCAACTCACCATGAGGGTCGATCTGGATCTTGAACAATAGCCCACAGAAGGGCGCATCCTCACCACAGTTCACCTGCACAGGCTTTCCTGATTTCGGATCGCGGCCGACGATGGTCTCGACGTCATCCGGCGCCGGGAGATAGTGAATCACAGCATCGAGGAGCGGCTGGATGCCCTTGTTGCTGAGCGCACTACCGCCGAGCACCGGAATCCAGAAGCGTTCGAGGGTTCCCCGTCGGATCGCCCGCCTGAGCAGTTCCTCTGTCACCTCTTCGCCCTCGATGACTTTTTCCATCACCTCTTCATCATGGTCGGCGACCCTGTCGATCAGATCCCCTCGCCACAACTCGGCAGTCTCGATCATTTCATCATCGATATCGGAGTCGAGTACGTCTGCACCAAGGCTCTCCTCATCGAATGCCAGTTGCCGCATCGATATGAGATCCACGACCCCCCGGAAGTCTGACTCGATCCCGACAGGAATGTTGATGGGAAGAAGGGTGCATTTCAATTCTTCAGTGATGGTGTTGACGACACGAAAGTAATCAGCCCCGACCCGATCAAGCTTGTTGATGAAAACAACCCGTGGAACCTGGTAATGATTGGCCTGTCTCCATACGGTCTCCGACTGCGCCTGTACGCCGGCGACACCACAGAAAACTCCTACCGCTCCATCAAGAACCCGGAGAGATCTTTCCACTTCAGCCGTGAAATCTACATGTCCCGGGGTGTCGATGAGATTCACCATCGTATCCAACCACTCGAAGGTGGTTGCAGCACTGGTGATGGTGATTCCCCGCTCCTGCTCTTCGACGAGCCAATCCATGTGGGCACTCCCATCATGGACCTCTCCCATGCGATATTCTTTCCCGGAATAGAAGAGGAAGCGCTCTGAAACGGTGGTCTTACCCGCATCGATATGAGCAATAATTCCTATGTTGCGAATCCGATTCATCTCAAGGATCCCATCCCGGTTGTTACCACGCGGCAAAGAGTTCGCGCGATTCTGGGCCAATCGGCGATGACACTCAAGCGAAGGGCAACAGGCTCATCGAGAACAGTCTTACATCCACACTGCCAGATCAACACTGCCAACTCGGATGGGAAACGCCCTCTGGCCTCCATCGGAAGCAAGAGGGCGATGTTGCGAGGATACGTTCAATCCAGCACCGGGGGTGTGCCCCCCTGATCTCTACCAGGCGTAGTGAGCAAACAGTTTGTTCGCCTCTGCCATCTTGTGGGTGTTTTCCCGCCAGGTGATCGAAGCGCCTTCCTTGCGGAATGCCTGCATCAGTTCATCGGCGAGATGCTGTGTCATCGGTTTACCGCTGCGTCCCCGGCAGGTCTCGATGATGGTGCGGATGGCAAGCGCCTGAGCCCGACGACGAGTCACCTCTACAGGAACCTGGTAGGTCGCTCCACCAACTCGTCGAGAGCGCACTTCAACCTGGGGCATCACGTTCTGGATGGCTCCCAGGAAGGTATCCAGAGGTTCGGAATCTGGAATCTTCTGACCGAGAATATCCATCGCATCGTAGACGATGGCACTGGCGATCGCCTTCTTGCCATCCCACATCAGCCGATTGATGAATTTGGTCACGACCATGCTGTTGTAACGAGGATCGGCTTTCTGGAACCGCTGCGTGGAGCGGAACTTCTGCTTGACGATCTTACTCTTGCGTTTTGCCAAGATTTGCTCCTGAATTATTTCCGCTTCACACCGTATTTGGAACGGCCTTGTTTTCGATC
>JBBWWE010000226.1:0-1773 GCA_050256595.1 Planctomycetota bacterium | reverse complement strand
GTTCTCTCTGCGCGCTTCCACCACATCGGAACTCCATTTCCAGGATTGCAAGATACCCAAGGATAACCTGCTGCCTGAAGCTGACGGACTCGGTGGTCCACTGTCATGTCTTACCCAGGCGAGATACGGAATCGCATGGGGTGCGATAGGGTCGGCGATGGCCTGCTTCGAGGCGGCAAGAGAATACTCCACAAGTCGAATCCAGTTCGACAAACCGATCGGTAGCTTCCAGCTAGTCCAGCAAAAACTCGCAGAGATGCTCTCAGAAATCACCAAAGGGCAACTGCTCAACTTTCGACTCTCGCAACTGAAGGAATCAGGAAAGATGACTGCCCAGCATGTTTCCCTGGCCAAACGAAACAATGTTTACTGGGCTCTCGAAATCGCTCGAAGCGCCAGAGATCTACTGGGTGCCAATGGAATCACCCACGAGTACCCGGTCGGACGCCACATGCTGAACCTTGAATCGGTCAAAACGTATGAGGGTACGCACGACATCCACACATTGATTCTAGGTCACGAGATCACCGGTATTCCTGCCTACAAGTGATCTATTCGCAGCCCTGGAACTCGATGCAATCCCACGGAAGTGAACTTTTTTCGCCATTGGGTTATGATCAGGACAGGAACTGGCAATTTGTCAGACCACCTGGATGAAAGCTGCTCCGAATGGCATCTGAGCATTTTGATTATCTGAATAGTTTTCGGCGTTCATCGATCGACCGCTTCCAGTTACGCCAGAGAATCCGAACATTTCCTGGCTTCATGGAAGATTTCCTTTCTAACCCCTATCCGTACCTGCGCAACTCTCCTCGTTATCTCTGCGACATGTTCGAGTTTTATGGGCATGAGGACGTTGAAAGGGCCGGATCGGTCGATCGGCGCTGGAGTTTTTTCAATCTCGACTTTGCAAGATCTGAAGACTCACTGGTAGCACAGGAACCGGTTCAGAATGCCATTTATATGAAATTGAGACAGTTTGCCAGAAACGGCAAATCAGACCGTCTCATCTTGCTGCACGGGCCTAACGGATCGTCCAAATCCACAACCATCCAGGCCATCATGCACGGTATGACCGATTACAGCATTCACCCCGAGGGCGCACTCTACCGATTCAACTGGGTATTCCCGGAAAAATCATTCGAAGGTGGTCGGATTGGTTTCGATGAGGTGAGCAACGATCCGTCTGGCTCTTATGCATTCCTCAAGGCCAAAGACATTCGGTGTTTCATCCGCTGTGAGTTGAAGGATTCTCCCCTTTTCCTGATACCGCGCCGCGAACGCGAGGATCTCATCAAGCAAGCTCTGGATCAGCACCCGGAAATCGCCCAGAAGGATCATTTCAATTACGACTGGGCCATCCATGGTGATCTCAGCCAGAAGAATAAATGGATCTACGAAGCCTTACTTGCAACCCACCAGGGGGACTGGTTGGAGGTGATGCGCCATATCCAGGTCGAACGATTCTTCCACTCCAGACGCTATCGTATCGGCTGTATCAGTATCGAGCCCCAGGGCAACATCGATGCTCAGACCAAACCGATCTCACACGAAGGAAAATCGCTGCCAGCGATCCTCCAGGGAATGTCGTTGTTCGAGGTAGAAGGTGAACTCGTCGATGCCAACAAAGGACTTTGCGAGTATTCGGACTTCCTCAAGAGACCTCCGGAAACCAACAAATACCTGCTGACAACCTCTGAAAAGGGGACAATTCAATTACCGAACTATCGTGCTCATCTCGACCTGGTCCTCACCGGGACCGCCAATGAAAAG
>JBBWWE010000225.1:0-1946 GCA_050256595.1 Planctomycetota bacterium | reverse complement strand
CGGTGGCGGCGGTTCCACCTCGAGCACCCGTTTCAAAGGCAGTGAGAAGGTGCGAATCCGCTCGTCGCCTCGATACAGTCCGCCGACCAGGCGAACTCGAACGACGTACTCTCCCTCAAGCCCTTCACCGACACGGAACGTGGTACTGGCAGCGAAATCGCCGGTCACCTGGCCAGCGCTGGTACCGAGATATTCGCCGGGGCTGGTTCCCGAGAAGGTCCAGGACCCTTCCCGGGTCAAGACGGTCACGTCCTCACCACTCTCACGAATCTGTAAACCATCCAGTTGGATGCGGCTCTCGAAAGCCGGTCGATCGAGCAAGCCCGCCTCGAGAAACTCGGTGAACTGGTCGTTGCTGTTGGTGAAGGATCCGCGGGTCACCTCGAGATGGTCCGCGCTGTCGAGCACGATGTAAGTCGGATTGGCGTAGTATCCCGACAGCTGGATCTGATGACCCCGATAACTCGCCTCGATGTCGCTGGTGGCGTCATCGGTGAACACCTCGAACAACTCGTACTGGCCGAGCAACTGCTCGACGTCTCGCTGACGGAAAATTCCATTTTCCATCAGCCGGCAATTCTGTCAGGTGTGGCCGGTGAAGTTGATGAATATCGGTCGCGGACTGCGTTCACCTCCGGCGACCTGCTGCTGCAGTTCTTGCAACTGCTCGGAGAAATCGAGCGGGGCATCTCGACTGAGTACTCGCCACGGTAGGTGTTGTTTGGCATAGATGCTCGGTACCAGCAGTTGCGCCTCGAGATTCTCGTTGAGGCGATAGCCGGTCGTGGCATAGAAGCAACTGATGGCACCGACAACCGTAAACGCCAGCAGCAGCCCGCGGCCGAACGAGATGGAAGTCACCGGCGAGTCGTGGGGAAAGCGTAGCCTGCCGAGCAGATTGAGTGCCAGCGCCACCAACGTCAGCCCCCAGATCGTCATGATCACCTCGCGATTGACGATCTCTCCGAACTTCCAGTAGGTCGCCACCGCGCTGAAGAACTTCCACGCCGCCAGCAGTTCGACAAAGCCGAGGATCACCTTGACCGTCGACAGCCAGCCTCCAGAGCGTGGCAAACTGGTCAGAGCCTTGGGAAACAGCGCCAGCACGACGAACGGAAGCGCAATGGTACTACTGAAGGCAAGCATTCCGACTGCCGCAAAACCGGGGCCCTCTCCGGCCGCCAGCGCCAGTAGCGCCGCAACGATGGGACCGACACAGGTAAAAGTGGTGATGCTGAAAACCAGCCCCATCACGAGAACGCTTGCCGCACCCCCTCCGCCACTACTGGCTCCGACGCGATTGCGAATCCAGGCCGGCAACTGGATGTCGTAATAACCGAACAAGCTGAAACCAAAGACGACGAACAGAATGCCGATGGCGAGGTTCACATATCCGTTGGTGGCCATGAAGTTGGCACCTTCTTCACCGAGCAATGCCGACAGCAGAAAACCGAGCGCGGTGAAGGAGACAACGATGCCACCACCAAAAAGAAGCGCCAGCCCCACAACCCTGGAACGACTTTCATGGGCTTGCTTGGTGAAGACACTGACCGTGATGGGAATCATCGGATAGACACAGGGAGTCGCCAGTGCCAGCAACGCACCACCGATGGCCAGCAGGATGATTCCCCACAGTCCCTCCTCTTCGGCAGCGCCACGCACGTCCTTGCGAATCGCAGGAATCCTCTGGCCTTCATCGACCGTTCCCTCCAGATCGAAACGGATCAGGTCGCCCGGACGAACCCGACTGGCACTGAAGGCCGCGGAGACTCGTACATCTCCATCATCGAACTCGGCGATGGATGCTGGATTCGCGCCGCCAGTATCGCTAGCCGAGTCGTTCGGGCTTCCGCCGGTGGAGTCGATGAGAACACTGGCTGCAGCAGGGAACACCGGGATCTCCAGCACCAGTTGTGCCAGCGGTAGACAGATCCGTACATCGCAAA
>JBBWWE010000224.1:0-3537 GCA_050256595.1 Planctomycetota bacterium | reverse complement strand
AGCTGGGCGTTTCCGGTTGAGAAGGGGAAGGACCAACGATATTCGGATGGGTAATTGTGCAAGGAGATGAAGAGTCGAGCCGCGTTCATGCCGGGTTCTGGAGTGGCTCGTAACAGGGTGCGCAGTTCGAGGTCTCTCACCGGAGAAAGGAGCCTGGAACTGGAGCCTCGAACCGAGTTGTAGTTGTACTTGTTGTCAATTTCGCGGACATAACGGAGATTTCCCTGACCCTGAATCTGGTTGAAATCCCAACCACTTTCGGTACGAACCCAGCCAGGAGATGCGGCCCAGGCATCTTCGACCTGCCCCTGCTCCTTTACTGCCGAGTCGTGAATCGGTATCCAGAAAGGCTTCTGCACATCGATGGGTTTCGATTCAATTTTTCCATCGATCCAGATATCTCCGTGCACGACTTGAATCTTTTCTCCTGGGAGTCCTACCAGCCGTTTGATGTAATTTCTTTCCCGGTTGAAACGAAATACCACCACATCCCAGCGTTTCGGTTCTGTCCAGTCGTAGCTGAACTTGTCGACGAGAATCTTGTTTCCACCGAGAATATCTTTGTTCTCGACAACCACAGGAAATCGATGAGTGCACTCCTTGCACCAGGCACGCATTGAAATGGCATGGGATCGTCTGAGGTTACCGTCGGAGGTGAAATGCAATTCTCCACAGTGTGGGCACACAAAACGGTTATTGCCCTGGGTCGTGATTTTGATGTTCTTCTCGGTGTTTGGACAGGTTCCCTCGAAGATCTCCATCCTGTTGCCCATGTTCACGTTGTTGGTCAGGCTGTCGCTGTGGATACCGACACGATTGTCTTCGTTACAGTTGGGGCAAGAAACTGTCACATGAAGACCGTTGAGTCCCGGAGCCATTGAACCCGTCGGGATCTCGTATGATTCGAATACGAAGTGGCGGATGATGAGTGCCAGCAGGATTGCGACGGTGATGGCCTCGATGTTTTCTCGTAGCGAGCGCCAGGTCATTTCTTTTCCTCTTCATCGAGTCGAAGGACTGCCATGAATGCATCCTGGGGGATGGAGACGCTACCGACCTGTTTCATCCTCTTCTTGCCCGCTTTTTGCTTCTCCAGAAGTTTCCTCTTTCTCGAGATGTCGCCGCCATAGCACTTTGCCGTGACGTTCTTCATCAAGGCCTTGATCGTCTCTCTGGCGATGACCTTACCCCCGATGGCTGCCTGCAGGGGCACCTGGAACATGTGTCGAGGAATCACAGTCTTGAGTTTTTTTAGCAGAACTCGACCTCGGTGTTCAGCAATATCCTTGTGCAGGATGATGCTCAGGGCGTCTACCGACTCTCCGTTAACCAGGATGTTGAGGCGGACGAGTTTGCCCTTGCGGAAGGAATCGAACACGTAATCCAGCGTTCCATAACCTCGGGTCATTGACTTCAACTTGTCATAGAAATCCGTGATGATCTCCGCTAGCGGAGCATCGTAGGTCATCTGAACGCGCGTGGGCGACAGGAATTCGGTCTTTCGCCAGTTCCCTCGCTTGTCCTCCATCAACTTCATCACGACCCCGATGAACTCTTTCGGTGTGATGATGTGAGTTTCGACGATCGGTTCGCGAATTTCCTCGATCAGCATCGTATCTGGTAGTCCGCTCGGGCTGTCGATCAGTTTTACCTGACCATCTTTCATGAGGATCTCATAGGTCACGGTAGGGGCTGTCTGGACCAGCACCATTCCGGATTCTCTTTCCAGCCGTTCCTGGACGATTTCCATGTGCAGGAGACCGAGGAATCCACAGCGAAAACCAAATCCGAGAGCGTCGGATGTTTCGGGCTGGAAAGTGAAGGAAGGATCGTTGAGCAACAGTTTGTCGAGTGCAGTACGTAGATCCTCGTAGTCATCGCTGTTGGCCGGGTAGGTGCCACAATAGACCATCGATTTTGGATTCTTGAATCCTGGCAGACTCTCGGTGGCCCCATCGAGGCGGGTGGTTACGGTATCGCCGATCTTGATGTCGTGGATCGTCTTGATGCTGGCGAAGAAGTATCCCACTTCACCGGCTTCCAGAACATCCGCGTTCACCATGGCTGGTCGGAAGTAGCCGACCTCATCGACGGTGAACTTGCGACCTGATGACATCAAGATGATGTCTTGTCCTTTGAACAAACGCCCTTCTTTGATGCACAGATAGATGATGACTCCCCGGTATTCATCGTAATGCGAGTCGAAGATCAGTGCCCGCAGGGGTTTGTCTCTGGGGGCATCGGGGGCGGGGACGAAGGTGACGATGGCTTCGAGCACTTCATCGATACCTTCTCCGGTCTTGGCGGAGCAGCGTATCGCTTCTTGTTTGTGGAAACCAAAGGTCTGCGCCAGTTCCTCGTCGACCTCATCGGGACGTGCGGTAGTGAGGTCGATCTTGTTCATGACCGGAATGATCTCGAGACCACCTTCGATGGCCAGGAATGCATTGGCAACCGTTTGAGCTTCGACACCCTGTGCCGCATCGACCACCAGCAGTGCTCCCTGGCAGGCAGCGAGGCTTCGGGATACCTCGTAACCAAAATCGACATGGCCCGGAGTATCGATCAGGTTCAGTAAGTAGGTTTCTCCATCATCGGCCGTGTATTCCATCCGGACCGCCTTGGCCTTGATGGTGATCCCGCGTTCTTTTTCCAGATCCATGTCGTCGAGCAGTTGGTCGCGAAACTCGCGTTCGTTGATGGTGCCTGTTTTCAACAGCAAGCGATCGGCGAGGGTCGATTTCCCGTGATCGATGTGAGCCACGATGGAGAAATTGCGGATCTTGTCGGTGGGGTAACTCAACGGGATTCCCCCGTCGTGGTGAATTCCTTGAACAGTTGCGCAAAGCGTCTCACCGCGAGCCCCCGGTGGCTGATGGCGTTCTTTTGAGCAGGAGTCATCTCGGCGAATGTGAGGGTTTCGCCGCGGGGTATGAAGACGGGATCATAACCAAAACCACCAGCGCCCCGGGCTTCCTGTGAGATGTGCCCGGGACACTTCTCCTCGACGGAGAGAATCACCTGATCGGCATTGCAGAGAGCCAGAACGCAGCGAAACTCGGCGCTCCGCTGCTCTTCGGGGAGATCCCCGAGATCCTTCAGTAATCGGGCGACGTTGTCCTGAAAGGTGGCATTCTCGCCGGCGAAGCGGGCCGCGTAGATTCCGGGAGCCCCGTCGAGGGCGTCGACCATCAAGCCGGTGTCATCGGCGAGCGCAGGCAAGCCGCTCCATCGAGAAAAAGCGGACGCCTTGATGAGAGCATTCTCCAGCAGGCTTTCCCCATCTTCGACCGGATTCGGTGCCTCACTGCCGAGTTTTGCTTCCAGATCGACGGGTCGCACCAAGGTTTGCTCATCGAGCGACAGTTCTCGGGAGATTTCATCGTATTTGTGTGGGTTCCCGGAGGCGATAAGAAGAGGTCGCTGAGGTGAGGGAATCACGAGTTTCTCCGAGGGTTCGGGGCTGGGCAGCCCCCTGGGGTTCGGGCGTCGTTGCGATGCTACGGAAACAAGCAGGGTAGATCGGAAGAGCACACG
>JBBWWE010000223.1:0-2048 GCA_050256595.1 Planctomycetota bacterium | reverse complement strand
GGAGCTACTGTCATCGTGGTAACTCATGACACCACGATACTAAGTGGTTTCGATCGAATCGAGAATATCGGGGAGGACCCGAAATGATCAGCCCGATGTTGAGGCTTGCACTGAGATCTCTTTCCCATCACCGGATTCGTTCCGTGGTGCTGGTCCTGTGTATCGCCCTGGTGGGAGTTCTTCCGACGGCGGTCGAGGGGTTGCTCGACCTCTACCGGGAGCGACTGGAAGGGAGGGCGGTATCGACGCCGCTGGTGATCGGTGCTCCTGGAAGTCGATCAGACCTGCTGATCCACGCGCTCTATTTCCGTGGCGAAGTGGAGCGGACCATCGAGATGAAGGAAGCGAGGGTGGTCGCTGAATCTGGCTACGCCGTTCCGGTTCCAGTCCATATGATGGGTTCGGTCAGGGACCACCCATTGGTTGGTACCACGCCAGACTATGCCCCCTTCCGTGAGTTTCAGTTCCAGTCTGGCCGCTGGCCACAGAAACTGTCGGAGGCAGCGATCGGGGCTGGTGTGGCTCAGCAACAGGAGCTTTCGGTGGGGGATACCATCCCCACCGATGTGCACAAGTTACATGACCTGGCTGGTGCTTATCCCCTGGTTCTCAAGATCAAAGGGGTCCTCGCTGCTACCGGGACTCCAGACGATGACGCGGTGTTTGTCAGCCTGCAAACATCCTGGGTCGTTTCGGGGGAAGGGCATGGTCATCAGAACATCGATCCGAATACCGATTTCAATTTGATCCTGGAAAACAAGAGCGACAACGTCACTGCCAGTGCGGCGGTAGTGGAAGCGGTCGAAGTGACCCCCGAGAACGAGGGCAGTTTTCATTTCCATGGTGACCCCGATGAGCTGCCCATCACGGCACTCATCATCGATGCCAAGGATGCAAAAGGAGAAACCATCATCCGATCCCGGATCCGCCGGAATGATCGGCTTCAGGTGCTCGATTCGATGACTGAACTTAAAGAATTGCTGGCGGTGGTGCTTCGCGCCAAGGCGATACTCGATGCTAATTCTCTACTGGTGATGGTGGCTACCGCGTTATTGCTGGGGCTCATCGTGACTCTCGATATCAAGGTGAGAGAGCGTGAAGTACGCACGCTGGAGCGGATCGGAGCGCCTCGAGGATTCGTCGCCCGACTGCTTTTCACTGAGGTTGCCATCGTGGTGACTACCGGCGGTATACTCGCCTTTTTCCTGGCGTTTGGTGCTATACGGTTTGTCGCAGATGGTCCGCTCATGTTGCCCTGATGGAAGGTATGGAAGTGGTCAAGAAGTCACGCTGGATTCTTGTATTGCTGGGAGTGCTGCTCGTCGCTGGCTGCTCGGCCAAGAGTGCGCCGGTTATCGAGGAAGATCCTGATCTTGCTTCTACAGCGGTTCCCAGGGTTGTCGCCTCCATCTCTCCACTGGCGTGGATCGTTTCCGAGATTGCGGCCGACCAGGTGGAGTTGATCCCACTGATGCCAGAAGGAGCGGATCCGGCGACCTGGAGTCCGGATGCGAAAGCACTCGAAACACTGGCAGCCGCGGATCTCATCATCCTCAACAGTACCAACCTGGAGCGATGGGCTCAGCGGGTCTCGCTGCCGATCGTCAAGACTCTTGAGGTGGCTCGTACTTGCAAGGATCAGTGGCTTCGTTATCCGGAAGTGGTGACTCACAGTCACGGCCCAGAAGGTGAGCGTTCCTACGAGGGGGTGGATGGTCATACCTGGCTCGATCCGGAACTGCTCAGGTTGGCGGCAAGCGCCATCAAAGAACGTCTCGTCGGACTTGTTCCGGAACAACGAACACTTTTCGAGCAGCGCTTTCAGGTGGTCGATGGAGTACTCGCAGCGCTGACGCAAAGACTCATCGCTATCACCGCCGGGGTGGATGTCCCATTCCTGGAGAGTGGTCCGTACTGGGGATATCCGTGCGCCATGGCAGGCTTGTCGCTGCGTAGAGTCGATCTGGATCCCGAAGGAAATCTGGATGCCAGCACAGCAGAGTTACTGGCGTTGGTGACCCGGGAAGCCGCTTCCGGAATCTTTTTGT
>JBBWWE010000222.1:0-6198 GCA_050256595.1 Planctomycetota bacterium | reverse complement strand
GGAACCGGCTCCGGCGCCACCGGAACCGGTACCGACGGTGAAACCGGGAATCACTCTTGGCGTCAACGTACTGCAAGCCGATGATTTTGGATTGCAAGTCACCAGTGTCGATTCCGGCTCCAATGCGGATGTGGCCGGGATTCGAGTCGGGGATGTCATCACCGCATTCGGCGATGCCAAAGTACGGACCATCGAAGGACTGCGTGATGTGTTGCAGTCGACGGTCCCCGGTGTTTCTCAGACGGTCTCCTTCATCCGTGGCGGAGAATCGTGGGTGAGCGTGGTTCGATTCGGTGGTGGTGATCTCGCGGCGGTTTCGATCGAAGCACCGAAGCAAATCGGTGGAGATCAATCCGGAGATCAGGGAGTGAATCGTGGTTTCCTCGGAATCGTTCCTGTCGAGCGAGGCGAGTCGGTGGTAGTGAGCGAAGTGATCTCCGGCAGTTGTGCCGAGAAGATGGGGCTTCGCGAAGGAGACCTGCTGGTCGCCGTGGCCGGTAAAGTGGTCACCAGTATCGATGTGCTGCGCGAAGCGCTGGCTCCCAGAAACGTCGGAGATTCCATCGAGATTCGATATGCCCGCGCTGGCCAGCCTCACGAGGCGCAAGGGGTTCTGGGCAAGTTCCCTGTCTCCGAGGGGCAGTCTCAGGTCATCGAGGATGACGAGAATATTGCGCGTCCGGTGCCGAGTTCGGCTCGTGTCGAATCACCGAAACCCCGTGGAAACGGCAAACTGGGGATCATCGTCGCCTGGGATGCGGATGGGGCTTACATCGATTCTGTGCTGCTAGGTAGTGGAGCCGGTTCCGCCGGCGCTCAAATCGGTGACCGCATCATCCGGGTCGAGGACGTGCCGATAGGCTCTCTCGAACAGATCGGAGAGGTACTCTCTCAAACGATGGCGGGTACTCCCGTATCGATGGAGGTCTTGCGTGGAAATGAACCGTTGACCCTGGTTGCCCATCGCAACGACGACACTCAGCCACAACAGATTCCGGAGACAAATTTTGATGTGGCTAGCGAGCCACCGGTTCTTGGTATCGAGGTCGAACAAAATGCCATCGGCATCTTGTTGACCGAGATCCACGAGGGTTCCCCTGCTCATGATGCGGGTCTTCGTCGAGGTGACTGGATCATCAGGATTTGCGACATGGAAGTTCGTTCCATCGAGGACATCCAGGATGCGTTGCAGTACTCGGGGCTAGTGGAGATCCAGATGACGATTCGCAGGGATCTCGAGATCATTCAGGTCTCACTGCCGCTGCAGCGTCGGTAAGATCTCACGGTGATCGATCGCATCGCGCTCATCGGACTCCCCGGGAGCGGCAAGAGCACGGTGGGAGAATTGCTGGCAGCCCGGCTCAAGGCCGGATATGTCGATATCGACGGTTCCATCGAGGAACTGTCGGGCTGGAATCCTGCCCGGTGGATCGAGCAAAAAGGCCTCCCGGCTTTTCGAGCCGCGGAGGCTCTTTTCATGGCGGTTCTGGAGGAGCAGCCATCTCCTGAGGATAGCAGGCGGACTCTGGTGGTCTCGACTGGAGGAGGAATCGTCGAGATCCCTTCCATTCGCGAGATCCTCGTGCACTGGAGATGCGTCTGGCTCGATGGGACAGATTCTGAACTGTTGCTTCGTTGTGATCCGGGTACTCGTCCGTTGCTGGCCGCTGATGGTGAAGACCAGGCGATGGCCGTCCTCAGAAGCAGACGGGAACCTTACTACCGGAAACTGGCGGGAGAGCCGATTGATACCACTGGAATTAGTCCTTCTGCTGTCGTCGATGTTATCCTGAATCGACTGGAGGAGGATCGCGAATGCTGATGGGGATTCCGATCGATGATCTGGAACCAATCTTGTGGGGTCTCTCGGGTGTCCTCGGTGCTGTCGTGGGTTCCTTTCTCAACGTATGTATCTATCGAATTCCCATCGATGGATTGCACATCGGTAATCCTCGTGGTTCCTTCTGTCCCTCGTGCAAATCGGCAGTGCGCTGGTACGACAACATCCCGGTGCTCGCCTGGTTGTGGTTGCGGGGTCGTTGTAGAGATTGCTCCGATTCGATTTCGCTGCGTTATCCACTGGTCGAGGGCCTCACGTCGGCTCTCTTTTTGTTGGCCGCCTATCGCTTTGGTGGCGACATCCTAGGTGCTGATCCGGTGGTTCCGGGGCAGATCGATACTGCGCAAATTTTGCTCTTGCTGGGGGTTTGGGGGTGGATCTGTGCCTTGATCGTGGTGAGCGGGATCGACCTCGATCACAAGATCATTCCTGATCGCATCTCGATTCCGGCAACCGCTGCGGTGCTGCTCGTTTCACCGTGGAATCCGGTTATCGGAGCCGCGGGCGCTGTCGAGAGCATGACTCTCATCGAGGCTGCCGGCGGCGGTCTGCCACTGGTCCTGTCGATGCTGATCGGCGCTGTGGTGCTAGGAGGTGGGTTTGGACGCTGGGTACCGAACTGGGAGGGGCAACGTAGAACGCTGGTCGAGAGTTATCTCTTTTACGTGCTTGGTGCCCTCATCGGAGTTGTGGTCGCATCGTATCTACTGGGGTCCGGAGCTGAGGGATCCATTTCCATCGCGAGGATCCAATCCAGTCTGATCGGTGCTGCAACCGGTGCTGGCGTCATCTACGGAGTCGGGAAAATCGGCTCGATCGTCTTTCGGAAACCCGCCATGGGCTTCGGGGATGTCAAGTGGATGGGTTTGCTTGGAGCGACGCTGGGCCCTCTACCAACGCTGTTTGCGTTCCTCATCGCGTGCCTGCTGGGTTCGATCGTGGGGATCTGGATGCGGCTACGCCGGGGCGCGAGTTACATTCCCTTCGGTCCGTTCCTGTCTGCTGGTGCCTTAGCGATGTTACTGGGGCGACCGGAGTTGCAATGGATCTGGCAGCGCTATCTCGCCTTGCTTCAGGGCTGATCTACGGCTGGGATTGACGTTTTCCCCAACCTCTGGAAGACGCTATCTAGGCACTCGAAGCAGGGTTATCCTGCGCTCGGGATCCCGTCGATTGCCCGCAGGATCCCTGGTCTGGCCTGGGGGGCCACCGGATATGACCTACCGCTGAAGGGGGAGTGATCAGGATGTCTTCGTTATCACGCTTTATGCTGCTGGGTTTCTTGGCTTTGATGGTCAGTGGTTGTCAGACCACCAGCCTCGAACGAGAACTTTCCTACAATCAGAACAAGTTACGGGAGGCCGAAGGGGATCGAGATCGTCTCGAGTTCCAGCTGGCGACCAGTGAACGGCAGCAACAGGAGACGGTCCTGGAACTCGTCGACATCCGGAAGCAACTCGCCGACGCCAACGCAAAAAATGCTGCGCTTGTAGCGAAAAACGATGTCCTTCTCTCTCGTCCCGAGCCTGCTTCTGCAATCATCGAGGATGATCTCGGCAGTTTCGAAGGGATCGATGGGCTCACCGCCACGTCCGATGAAGATGGCGTGAGAATCACCGTCGATCAGCAAGTTCTGTTCAGTTCGGGTAGTGCTGACATCACCCGGCGCGGGAAGGATGCGCTGCAGAAACTCGCCGCGGTTCTGGAGATGGAATTCTCTGGTAGAGACATCCGAGTCGAAGGCCATACCGATTCGACTCCTGTGAAGAAAACAAAAACACGCTGGGCCTCGAATTGGGAACTCAGTTCCATCAGGGCCTGTGCGGTACTGCGAGCTCTGCTCGATGCAGGAGCCTCCACTGCTGCGAAGATCGAGGCGGTGGGTTTTGGATCCCAGCGGCCGGTGGCGGATAACACCACCAAGCAGGGGCGCGGTCAGAATCGGCGAGTCGAGGTCATCGTATATCGTTAGAATACTGCTACGCGGGGCTTCTCTGGCCCCGTCGGGAGTTACTGAGGGGTGGCGGGCATCGGCTCCGCCACCCCTCTTTTTTTTTGGGTTAGAGACGGCCGAGGCAACCGATCCTTGGTTCCCATCATCGGGCCAATTGCCGGTCGAAAATGTGCTGGAACGCGGCGACCTCGAAAGCGCTGTAGGGGCATGACTGGCGACCACCGACAATTCACCGCATCTGAGCGATTGTGCCCGATTCTGGCCGTGAAACGCCTTTTTGGCTTGCCCGGGCTCTTGGCCTGAATTCGCACCTGGATGCTATTCTTCGAGGTACACCCCTGAATTCCGCCGCTCCGTTTTCCGTCTCCGGGAAACGGTATTACGGCGAGAAAAGGAGACTCAATTGGTCACCATCGAAGATCTGGTTCAGCAACTGGTGGAGCGTGATGGCTCCGATCTTCACCTGGGTGCAGGCAGCCCGCCGATGATCCGCATTCACGGTCGTCTCGTCGCCGCAGGCGATTCGAGTCTCGACCCCGATGAGGTCAGAAAGATCGTCTACTCGATCCTGGATAATGAACAGGTTCGCAAGTTCGAGAAGGAACAGGAACTGGATATGGCGTTCGGAATCAGCGGCCTCGGTCGTTTCCGCACCAATGTCTTCTTCCAGAGAGGATCGGTAGGAGCGGTTCTGAGGGTGATCCCGAATCAGATCCCCGAGATGGCAAGCCTGGGGCTGCCGGAGGATGTTTGCGAAGGACTGTGTTTGAAGAAAAAGGGCCTGGTACTGATCACCGGTGCCACTGGTAGCGGAAAATCGACGACTCTTGCCTCGATGATCGACAGCATCAACAAGAATCGAAACGACCATATCGTGACCATCGAGGATCCCATCGAATTCGTCCACCGCAACCGGAATTGCCGTGTGACTCAACGCGAGGTGGAGAATGACACGCCGAGTTTCTCCAGTGCCCTGCGCCGGGTTCTCAGACAGGATCCGGATGTGATCATGGTTGGAGAACTGAGAGACCTGGAGAGCATCTCTGGTGCCTTGACCATCGCGGAGACGGGGCACTTGACCTTTGGAACCCTGCACACCAATGACGCGGTTCAGAGTCTCAATCGGATGATCGACGTGTTCCCTCCTCATCAGCAACAGCAGATCCGTACACAACTTTCATTTGTTCTGGAAGGGGTCTTCTGTCAGCAGTTAGTGACCCGGGCGGACGGCCGCGGGAGAGTTCTGAGTTGTGAAATACTGCTGGCAACGCCGGCGGTAAGAGCATTGATCAGGGATAACAAGGTTCATCAGATTCCGTCCACGATCCAGACTGGCGGAAACCTCGGGATGAGGACGATGAATCAGTCCTTGTACGACCTCTACCGAACGAGACAGATCACTTACGAAGAAGCGATCTCGCGTACCACTGATTGCGATGAACTCAAAAGAATATTCCAGCGGCAGTCCTGACATGTCTCACGTCGTCACCAGATTTAATCGAAGGCTCGGCAAGATCCTCTCCCGCCATAGGCTAGTGGAGGACGAGCTGATTGGCGATGCCATCGGGCGCGCGGGCGAGCAAGGGTCATTGACCCGTGTTCTCATCGAAGGAGGAGCTCTCGACGAGTGCGAGTTGCTCGGAGTCCTTGCGATAGAAACCGGTGTTGCCCCGATCGATCTGGAGAGACTGCAACTCGAAGAAAATCCGTGCGAGGAACTGCGCGAGAAGATAGCTCGCTCGTGCAAGGTTCTACCGGTGGCGAAGAGTGCTGGAGTCTTGACGGTCGCCATCGCTGATCCTCATGACATCGTGTTGCTCGATGAGATCCGTAACGTCACCCGCTGCCATGTTCAGCCTGTCCTTGCCTGTGATTTCCGTATCGAGGAAGCGATAGATCGCCTGTTCGGAGATGGTCGCAAGGAAATCGAGGAAGTCCTCGAAGACTACGACGATCTCGAACTTGAACTTCGTGACAGCAGCGAGGAGGAAGAGGGCATACAGGAGCTCTCCTTCCAGGGCAATGAGTCGCCTGTCGTCAAGATCGTCAACCATGTCATCTACCAGGCACTTCGTGAGAGAGCTTCCGACATCCATGTCGAACCCCAGGATCGATCGCTGAGGATTCGATACCGTTGCGACGGTGTTCTCCGGGAAGTACAGCAACCGCCCGCTAAACTCAGGGCTTCCATCATCAGCCGGTTGAAGATCATGGCGGGCCTCGATATCGCAGAGAGAAGGATTCCCCAGGACGGCAAGTTCCAGTTGAGGATCGACGGTCGACAGGTCGATTTCCGTGTTTCTACCTTGCCTACAGTGCATGGCGAGAAGGTGGTGCTGAGGATCCTTGATTCGAGTGCTCTGGCGCTGAGTCTCGAAACGCTCGGATTCGAGGACAAGGCGCT